>NZ_JBEOSF010000007.1:0-270780 GCF_040302725.1 Kitasatospora sp. NPDC097605
GTCGAGGGCGACGACGCGGGTCTCCCCCTCCCCGTAGACCTTGTTCAGGCCGGTGGCGCGGGCGGCCGCCCGGCCGGTACGGACGGCGGTCGTGGTCGACGTGGTCACGGGGGACTCCTGAAGCGTGAGGGAAGAAGACGGATCACCGAATTCCTATCAATTCTCGCAACCGGTACGAGTCGGACTTATCGGTCCCCGGTAGGGCCGCCCACCACCCTTTCGGAGGAACGGCGGGGGCTCTTCTCATCCTCAAGTATGATGTACACCCTGATTCTTGCGCATAAAGTTCCCTCCCCGCTGGTCTGCCGATCCGGGGCCGAACGCGGCGATGAGGCTGCCGAGCGGTTGATGGACCGCGCCGACGCCTGCGGGGACGGCCTCGCCGGGCGAAGGACGTCGGCGGCGCAGGCCCCGGGACCTTCCGCAACGATCCCCGGATGCGGAAGGGACCGAACACCTCAGCCGGACGAGGCGTCATCTCACATGTGGATCAAGCGCCCAGTCAAACCGTCGGGCACACCACGCACGCCGGGTCGGCTCCGGGACCGTGTCCAGCAACACCCTCGCCGGCGAGGTCCGGAGAAAGGTGCGCCCGTTGGCCGGCGAGAACCGGTGGTCGGGGGTGTCCCGTTGTGGACGCGCTGCGGCGCGAACCACAGTCGCAGGGTCCGTGGGCGTTCGTTCATGGGGAGACCGTGCGGAAGCCGGCGTTGGCCATGGACGAGTCGGGGGTGTTCGAGGTTCGGGCCGCGTTGCGGTAGCGGTTGCAGTAGCTGTCGTGGCAGAGGAAGGAACCGCCTCGCATGACCCTCGGCGCCTGGGGGGCCGGGCCGGCCGGGCCGGTGGGATCGTGCACGGTCCCTGCCGCGAGGTCCCGGGTGTAGGTGTCCACGGCCCACTCGTCGGCGCACCATTCCCAGACGTTGCCGACGGTCTGCCAGAGTCCGTAGGCGTTGGGGGAATAGGTGCGGACGGGAGCCGTGGTGAGGAAGCCGTCGTCCATGGTGTTCTCCGCGGGGAAGGCGCCCTGCCAGATGTTCAGCCGCCAGCCCCCACGTTCGCCGTCGTGCGCACCGAGGTCGTCGCCCCACGGGTAGCGCCGGCCGCCGAGTCCGCCGCGCGCGGCCGCCTCCCACCGGGCCTCGGTGGGCAGGGCACGGCCGGCCCAGGCGCAGTAGGCCTGAGCGTCGTTCCAGGAGATGTGGACCACGGGGTGCTCGTCCAGCCCGTCGATCGACGATCTCCGGCCTCCGGGATGCCGCCAGTCCGCGCCCCGGACCCCGCGCCACCACGGGGTCTGCGGCGGCTGCCCGAGGATGTCGCGGGGGTCGGCGGCGAGTGCGAGGTGGAAGACGGCGGAGAAGCCGAAGGTCTCCGCCTCGGTGCGGTACCCGGTCGCGGCCGCGAACTTCGCCCAGTCGGCGTTGGTGACGCTGGTCGTGTCGATGTCGAACGCGGTGAGGGACACCGGGTGGACGGGGGTCTCGCCGTCGGCCGGTGCGCCGTCGCCGTGGGCGTCGCCCATCCGGAAGGTCTGCGCGGGGATGTGCGCCTGCGGGACGGTGTGCGCGGACGGCCCCGCCGGCTTCGGGTGCCCGGACGGGGGCGGGGGGACGGCGGGCCCGGACGGGGGCGGGGGGAGGGCGGGCCCGGTGGCGCGCCGGGGGGCGCAGCAGCCGGTGCGGTGCTCGGGTCGGTCCACGGTGCTTCCTTGCGGGGTGTGGGCCGCGACCGTGCCCGAGCCGGGTCGACGGCTCGGGCACGGTCGCGGCCCGGAAGGGGCGATCAGCGCTTGAACGCGGCCAGGAGTGGTGCGGGGTCGAGCACGGCGGCGTCCGGCGTGTACTCGTCGTCGAGCAGCAGCCGCAGGTAGCGCCCGGCGCTGCTGAGGTACTCACCGCCCGAGGTCGCGGCCGCGTCGACGACCTCCCGGTACGGGCGCACCCGGTCGAGGTCGAGGTAGGTGAGGGCGTTGACCGCCTCCAGGCGGGCCCACGGGGTACCCTCCGACGCCGCCACCCGGGCGAGGGCCCGGTAGGCGGCCTCGTCGCCGGTCAGTCGGGCGAGGGCCTCCGCGGCGGGAACGACGACGGACGGCTCGGGGTCGGCGAGGGCCGTACGGAGCCGCTCCACCGCGTCGGTGGCGTCCGGGGTGAGCCGGAGGATGCCGATGGCGGCCCAGCGCCGCACGGTCGCGTCGTCGTCGCCGAGGGCGGTCAGCAGTTCCGGAAGCGCGGCACTGTCGCGCTCAAGCCCCCGGTCGGCGAGGTCGAGGATCCGCTCCAGCGGGTAGGCGCCGGGGGCGCGGCTCGCGTCCCAGCCGAGGAGCGGCGAGTCCTCGGGCAGGAACCCGTTGTCGTGGCGGGCGAGGATGTGGTCGCGCAGCGCCTGCCGCAGCCCGGCCTCGACCTCGGCGAACTCGGGGCGCCCGGCCAGGTTCTCGACCTCGTCCGGGTCGGCGTCCACGTCGTACAGCTCGACCGGGTCGGCGGGCAGCCACCACCGCTCCTGCTCGGGGGTCAGCCGCCCGGCGAGGTGCTCCGCCTCCCAGGAGCGGAAGCCGGCCGCGTTCCAGGCGAAGGCCTGGTGCTGGATCACCGGACGGTGCGGCGTGTAGGTGCGCAGGTAGCGGAAGCGGCGGCTGCGGACGGTGCGCACCAGGCTGAAGCGCTCGTCCATCCGGCCGCGCTCGCCGAACGCGAGCGCCGGCCCGGTCGGCGCGGTCAGGGGCTGCTCCCCCATCTGCGGCGGGACGGGGAGGCCGGCGAGGGCGAGCAGGGTCGGGGCGACGGACAGCGTCGAGACCGGGTCGCCGTGCCGTGATCCGGCGGGTGCCAGCCGCTCGGCCAGCCGGGGCGGTGCGGAGACCAGCAGCGGCACGTGCAGGCCCTCGTCGTAGAGGTAGCGCTTGCTCCTCGGGGTGACGCCGCCGTGGTCGGAGGTGAGGAGCACGACGGTGTCCTCGGCGAGGCCGTCCTCGGCCAGCTGGCCGAGCAGGCCGGCGACGAACGCGTCGAGCCGGGCGACGGCGCTGTAGTAGCGGGCGAAGTCCGACCGTACCTCGGGGGTGTCCGGCAGGTAGCGGGGCAGGTGGATCGCTTCGAGCGGTACGGCGGGCGCCAGCGGCTCGCCGAACAGCGCGGGCGATCCGATCGCGCGCGCGAGGGGGGAGTTCTCGTCGAAGACCGACGACTCGTGCGTCGGGTCGTAGTTGAACACGGCGAGGAACGGTGCTCCGGCGGGCCGGTTCCGCCAGTGCGCCGTCCGGGAGGACTCGTCCCAGATCGCGTTCGCGTCCACGTCGAGGTTGTAGTCGGTCTTGGCGTTGTTGGTGCAGTAGTACCCGGCGCCGCGGAAGAGCTCGGGGTAGGTCGCCATCCAGTCCGGGCGGGCGGCGACGGCGCGCATCCGGTCGGCGGGCGAGTGGCTCTCGGGCGCGATTCCGGTGAGCAGGGCGAAGCGCGACGGCGCGCACACCGGGGCCGGGGAGTAGGCGCGCTCGTAGAGCACTCCGCGCGAGGCGAGGGCGTCGATGGCCGGCGTCACGGCGTGCGCGTCGCCGTAGCAGCCGAACCAGGGCGGGCAGTCCTCCGAGACGATCCAGAGGATGTTCGGCCGTTCCACGACAGTTCCCATGACGGGCCTCCTATATCTACCGACTACTCGGTAGATATAGCAGGCCGGGCAGGGATCGCGCTACGGCTCCGCCCGGAGGTGCCGGGTGGCCTGCTCGAAAGCGTCGAGCAGGTCCATCGCGGGCCGGTGGAGCGCCTGGAGCTGCAGACCGTCCATCAGGGCGACCAGCGCCGTGGCGGCGGCCGCCGGGTCGACGCCGGCGGCGATCCGGCCCCGCGCCGCCTCCGCGCGCAGCTGTTGGGCGAGTTGGGCGTGAATGATCTCGTACCGGCGGAGGAAGTACTCGTGGGCCGGATGCTCCGGATCGGTCGCCTCCGCGGCCAGGGTCACGAAGAGCCGCATGAAGCCGGGGTCGTCGCGGTTGCGCCGCAGCACGAAGCGGCAGGCGCCGAGCGCGCCCTCCGCCGCGATCGCCTCGTCGAGCTTGGCCCGGGTGAGCGCGTTGCGCTGCTCCAGCGTCGTCAGCAGGAGCTGCTCCTTGGTGGGGAAGTAGTGCAGCAGGCCCTGGATGGTCAGGCCGACCTCGTCGGCGACGGCCTTGAGGGAACCCTGCCGGTAGCCCTGCCGGCCGAAGACGGCGATGGCCGCCTCGACGATCTGGGCGCGGCGGCGTTCCGGCGAGGTGCGCGGGGCGCGGGTCCTCGGGCGAGCGGGGGGTACGGCATCCGTCATGGTCCGAATCGTAGTGCCGCACCCATGGTTATACCTACCGAGTGATCGGTATATATACCTGGCGCTCCACCGGGCGCCCGGACCACGGGAGATCCATCTCGGACTCGTTCGCGTTCGACGACGGTCGGGGCGACTTCGTGGCGCAGAACCTCGCTGCACGGATATCTGATGCTCCATCATGCACGGCTACCCGCAGGGGACTTCCCTGTTGGATTCGTACACGGGTCACGACTGGGGGGTCGCGGCTCGATACCGGAGGGAATCGTCAATGAAGCTTCGAGCGCTCGCGGCCGGGTTCGGCGCCACCCGGCCGGCGGCCGCGGGTTGGACGGCGCTTCCGGCTCAGCCCGGTCGGCGCCCTGAGGGGATCACCGTGGCTCCGCCCGTGCCGGGTTCCGGCTAGAGCCGGGCGTAGAGGGCCGAGGCGTCGTCGTGGGTCTTGCCGCGGGGCCAGCGTTCGCAGGTGGCGTCCGCTCGCTCCGACGCGCGCACCTGGGCGATCAGTTCGGCCGGGCCGGACTCCGCGAGCAGTCGTAGGGCGTCGCCCCAACTGCCCAGGCCGAAGCGGTCGGTGAACCGCGCGGCGCCGTCCGACAGGGCGGCCACCGCGCGCAGGCCGGCGAGCGGGACGGCGCCGGTCTCGGCGTGCGCCGCCGCTCGTGGGCTGGCGGCGGCGATCCACGGGCCGTGGCCGGAGTTGCGGGCCGCCCGGACGGCCAGCGCGTACTCCAGGTGCAGCGCGGCGCGCTCGGCGGTACCGGGCACCGTCGACCAGACCTGCCGGCGCAGTTCCTCCCCGCCGGGGAAGCGCTGGTTGTCGCCGATCACCCGGGGCGGGCCGTCGGCCGGCTCCAGCACCAGCAGCGAGTCGCCCAGCACCAGGTACTCCAGCGCCGATCCGTGCCGGCGGGCCGCCACCACCATCGCGGCCGGTGTGTCGGGGTGGGCGAGGTCGCAGCGCCCGCCGTGCAGGGCGGCCGTCTCGGCGATCGCGTCGGCCAGGCACTCGGCGATCGAGCGGTCCGCGCGGTCGGTGAGCCGGGCCAGCAGGTGCACCCCGAGTCTGCGGACGTACCAGGCGGTGCCGTGGCGGCAGCCGGACTCCAGGCCGGTCGGCGAACTCGAACCGTCGAGCAGGACGAGCGCCTCGGACGTGGCCGCCGCGAAGTCCTCGCTCTCGCGGTCCGGCCGCCGTGCTTCTCCTGCGAGCTGTACCTGCATCCCGACAGTGTGCGCGCCGCACGCGCCGCAGGCCCAGCCCCGTGCACGCGCCGCGCCGACCGCCCCCGGTGGCAGCGCGGCGGATCCGGCCCTACCGTCGGACGACGAGGGGAGGTTTCGGCCGAGGGCGAGGAGCGAGGGATGTTCTGGCAGTTCATCGTGGTGACGGCCGCTTCGTTCGGCTTCCCGACCGCCGCGCTGCTCTTCTTCATCGGCGGCCCCCGCTTCCCCGACGAGCGGCGCGACGACCGCTAGCGGCGCTACGACATGGCGGCGCTACGACCGGTAGCGCCGCTACGGACCGTAGCGCCAACGGCGAACGCCGAACGGTTCAGCCCACCGGTACCGCCCAGGCCGGGTCGCGGCCCAGCAGCGCGAGCGCGCGGTCGAACGGGCCTGCCGCCTCCCCCGCCGCCCGGACGGCGGCGAAGGCCCGCCCCGGCGCCCGGTCCGCCGTGCCGGCCGGCACGGCCCCGGCCAGCGCGAGCAGCGTCCCGGCGAGCGCCGGCTCGCTCTCCACGGCGGCCACCAGCCGGGCCGGCGAGCCCAGCGCGACCGCCACGTCCCATGCGTGCACCAGGGTGTCCAGCAGGTGGAAGCCGACCGCCCGGTCGAACGGGAGCGGCCCGTCGTCGCGGATCTCCGGCAGCCAGAGCGGGGCGGGCCGCGGATCCGCGGCGGCGACGGCGACGGCGAAGGCGGCGGTCAGCCGCCCGGCCGAGTGCCGGAACGCACCGGCCGGATCGCCGTGCACCGGGACGTCGCGCCAGTACGCGAGGTCCGGCCCGGCCCCGCCGGCCGCGGCGGCGAAGCCCCGGTGCTGCCCGACCAGGTGCTCCAGCAGCCGCCGCAGCGACCAGTCCCCGCAGGGCGTCGGCAGCACCAGTTGCTCCGGCTGCACGGCGTCCACCACCGCGGCCGCCAACTCCAGGGAACGGGCGTGGAGTTCGAGCAGATTCATGCCGGAACCGCCTTCGTCGCCGTCCCGGCCGACAGGAAGCCGATCACCTGGTCGATCACGGTCGGCTCGACGAGGATCCGCCGATGGCCGAGCCCCCGGGTGGCCAGCAGCTCCAGCCGGTCCCCGTACGCGGCCCGCAGCCGGCGGGCCTGGGCGAACGGCACCACGTCGTCGTCCTCGTCGTGCGCCACCAGGATCGGCAGGGTGATCTCCCCAGGGTCGCGGGCGGCGTCGAAATGCGTCCGGACGTCGGCGATCCCGGGGAACATCGCGCCGCTCTCCGCCCGGCGCCGCAACTCCCGCTCCACGGTGGCGTTCAGACCGAGCCTGGCGCAGAACGCGGCGGGCATCCAGGAGATCTCGCTGACGCCGGCCACCGCGGCCAGCCGCCCGGCCCGCAGCCCCTCGCGCAGTGCCAGGAAGGCCGCGTTGACGCCGAGCGAGTGGGCGATCACCGCCTCGAAGGCGCCGTACTCCTCCTGCAGCCGCAGCGCGATGGCGCGGTGGTCCAGCACGGTGGCGGTCCGGCCGTCGGAGTCGCCGTGCCCGGGGGCGTCGTAGCCGACGGCGGTGAGGCCGAGCGCCCGCAGCCGGGGCACGAAGTCCGCGAAGCGCGAGGCCCGGGACCGCCAGCCGTGCATCAGCAGGACGGGCCGGGTGCCGTCGCCCCAGAGGTGCACGGCCACCCGCTCCCCGCGGTGGCGCAGCGTCCGGGTGGCGGCCCCGTCGTGCACCTCGCGCTCGCGGGTGCGGACGCGGCCGCGCCGCAGGGGGTGGCGGTAGAGCTCGAAGGCGGCCCGGCCGGCGAGGCCGGGGGCGGCCAGCGAGGCGGTGTTCAGGGTGGTGCGGATCAGTGCGACGGCCGGGTCCATGCGGAACTCCCTGGGGATGCCGAGGGGCGAGAACCGAACGGGCGAGATATTAGCACGACCGTTCGTGCATTTTTCTGACCGGCCTGCCGCCCCGCTACCCTGGCGACACGAACGGAGTTGCCGGAGAACGGGGTGAGCGGTGGCCGGATCGAGCACCAACGCGTCCACGGACGGACGGGTCCTGCGCGGCGAGGAGACCCGCCGGACGGTACTGCGCCGCGCCGTGGAGATCGCCTCGGTCGAGGGCCTGGACGCCCTGTCGATCGGCCGGCTCGCCACCGACCTCGGGCTCAGCAAGAGCGGCGTCTTCGCCGGCTTCGGCTCCAAGGAGGAGCTCCAGCTCGCCACCATCCGGGCGGCCCGGAGGATCTTCTCCGACGCGGTGCTCGCCCCGATCGCCGCCGAGCCCCCCGGACTGCGCAAGCTGCGGCTGCTCTGCGAGTCCTGGCTGGCCTACTCGCGCGCCCGGGTCTTCCCCGGCGGCTGCTTCTTCTACGAGGTCAACGCCGAGTACGACGCCCGCCCCGGCCCGCTGCGCGACGCCCTCGCGGACAACTGGCGGGAGTGGCACGCCACCGTCCTCGGCCTGGTGACCGGGGCCCGCGACACCGGCGAACTGCGCGCCGACGCCGACCCGGAGGACATCGCGTTCACCCTGATCGCCCTGCTGGAGAACGCCAATCCGCAGGCCCTGCTGCTCGACGACGACACCCCGTACGAACGGGCCCACCGCGCCGCGCTGCGCCGGCTGCGCACGGACGCCGCCGACCCGGACACCCCGGCGCTACGGGCGGACTGAGCGCGGGGAAGCAGCCTCGAACCTCCACGCGGCCCCGGGTGACCTCAAGCCCTCAGGCCGCGTCCAGCACCCGCTCCAGGACCACCGCCTGGGCGAGCAGCCGCTCGTCCGCCCCCTCCTCGCCCACCACCTGGAGGCCCAGCGGCAGGCCCCGCTCCGTCACCCCGGCGGGCAGGCTCAGCGCGGGCAGCCCGGCACAGCTCCACGGCAGCGACATCACGGCGCTGCCGGTGCTGTCCAGCCCGAGCGGCGCCGGACCGGTCGCCGAGGGGGCCAGCAACAGGTCCACCCCGGCCCGCCGGCGCCGCTCGGCGAGCCGGGCCCGGAAGTCCGCGCGGAAGCGCAGCGCCGCCCGGTAGGCGGCCGGCCCGACGCCCCGGCCGTGCCGGATGCCCGCCACCGTCTCCGGCCGGTAGAGCCCGCCGAAGCGGTCGAACCACTCGGCGTGCGAGGCCGCCGTCTCGAACCGGTTGACCGTCTGCACCTGCCGCTCCAGCTCGGCGAAGTCCGGCAGCAGATCGACCTGACGGACCGTCAATCCACGGGTGGACAGCAGCTCCAGCTGCCGCCGGAAGGCCAGCAGCGCCTCCGGGCGGGCCCGTTCCAGGTAGGGGCCGACCGGGACGCCGAGCACCGGGATGTCGTCGTCGCCGGCGCCCCGGGGCCGGGCGGCCCAGTCGTCGCAGAGCAGCGGGGCGGCCAGCGCGGCGCCCGCCAGGTCGGCGGTGAACAGGCCCAGGGTGTCGAGGGTCGGCGCGTTCGGGATCACGCCCGTCATCGGGATCCGCCCGTGTGTCGGCCGGAAGCCCACCACCCCGCAGTAGGCGGCCGGGCGGACCACCGAGCCGACCGTCTGGGTGCCGATCGCCAGCGGGACCAGGCCGGCCGCGACCGCCGCCGCCGAGCCGCTGCTGGAGCCGCCCGGGGTGTGGCCCGGGTGGTGCGGATTGCGGGTCGGGCCCGGGGCGCTCCCCGCGAACTCGGCGGTCACCGTCTTGCCGGCGACCAGTGCGCCGGCCGCCCGCAGCCGGTCCACCACGGCGGCCTGCGGCCCGGCCAGCACGCCCGGCGGCAGCGCGGAGCCGGCGTGCGTGGGCAGGCCGTCCACGTGCGCGATGTCCTTGACGCCGACGGCCACCCCGTACAGCGGCGGCGCCTGCGCCGGATCGGGGTGGCGGGCGGTGAGCGCCCGGGCCTCGGCGTGCAGCCGGTCGGTGCGGCCGGGTTCCGGCACGAAGGCGTGGATCAGCGGGTCGACCTGCTCGATCCGGGCGCAGAGCCGGTCGACGTGGACGGCCAGGGCGGGTACACCCGCGCGCAGCGCGGCGGCCTCACGGGTCAACGACCGCGGCCGGACCAGGGGTTCCTCCATGGCGACCACGGTAGCCCCGGCCCCGCGCGGGCCGACCACCGCACCACCGGTGGGGCGTTCACTCCGTCGGCCAGGCCGTCTCCCGCTGTTCGCCGGGCGGGCGCGGCCGGTGCTCGTCGGCCAGCCAGGGGGCCTCGCGCAGCAGGTAGGCCCCGCAGGTGTGGCAGCAGAGTTCGGGGGTGCGGCCCCAGTCCACCGCCTCCCGGGCGGGCGCCCGCGCGTCCAGCTCCCGCCCGCACATCGCCACGCTCCCGCCGCCGCGGACCATGTGCCACAGCCGCACCCCGGCGGACGCGCCGCCGGCGGCGTACTCGGCACGCATCTGGTGCATCATGCCCCCATCGTCCGGCGGCCCGGCGGGCCCGGCAAGCGGGGGCCGGACGCCGCCGGGGCCCGGGCGGAGCGGCCGCTCAGACCGGTCCGCCCCACAGCCGCAGCCGGGCGATCCCGCCGTCCGGGAAGACGTCCAGCCGGACGTGGGTGGCCGGGCGCGGCGCGGCGATCACCAGGCGGTGCACGGCGTCCGGCTGCAGGCGGGTGCGCGGCACCAGCTCGAACCACTCCTCGGGGTCCGCGCCGTGCGCGTCCCGGCCGGACAGCGCCGCCCAGCCGGGCGCGTTGCCGACGTAGTAGCCGGTGTCGATCTCCACGGCGCGGACCGCGCCCCGTCCGGCCAGCCGCAGCCGGACCCAGTCGTGGCCCGCGTCGCGGCGCCGGCGGTTCTCCCAACCGTCGCCCATCGACCGGGGCTTGCCGGGCAGGACGAGGGCGACCGGGGAGGAGTAGAAGCGGTCCGAGGCGTCCTCGACGACGCCGCCGTTCTCGGCCGCGGCCAGGTCGAAGGTGCCGAGCGCGGCCAGCCAGGCGGGGTCGGGCCGGGCCTCGCCGTGCACCCGGAAGCGCGCGATGCCGCCGTCGGGGTACTGGCTGAGCCGCAGGTGGGTGACCCGGCGGCGGTCGGTGACCGGGAAGCCGTTGGCGGCGTGGCCGCGCACCGGGGAGCGGGGGACCAGCGGGTGCCAGCCGGTCTCCGGGGCCAGCAGGTCCTCCGGGCTCGGAGTGCCGGGGAGTTCGGTGCCCTCGACGGCGATCCGCCGGGGGTGGTTGCCGCGGAAGTGCGCGGTGTCGACGACGACGCCGTGCACGACGCCCGGCACGCCCAGCCGGACCAGGGCCCAGTCGTGGTCCCCGTCGGCCGGGTGCGGGCGGTCGGCGGCGGGCCCCCGGCGGCGGCGGGTCTCCCAACCGTCCATCAGCTGGCCCTTGTTGCCGAAGGTGTGCGGGCGGAACACGGCCGGACCGGGCAGCAGCAGGTTCTCCCGGTCGGCGAACAGCTCGTCGCCGGCGGCGACGACGGCTCCGCCCAGCCGGCGGTCGGCGAGGTCGAGGAGGCCGGTGAAGGGGAACTCGGCGGCGCGGTAGTCGGCGTACGGGTCACCGCCCCCGTACGGCGGGGCACCGGCGTCGGCATCGGACAATCGTGCGGGACCGGGATGTGCGTTCGGGTCGCTGTCCATACCCCACCATCGCCCCGGACCACCGGTCGGGTCCATCACCGAGCACCGGGCAAACCGTTCAGTCCCGCCGAACGGTGTCCGCCACCGCCGCGGGTCCCGGTCACCCACCGCACCCATCGGGCCGGGGCAGGACGTCTGCGACGCATTCCGGCCACCCCGGGCGAGACCCCTTCGCCCACGTCCGGGTAGGGTGCCGCTCCTGCGACGCCACCGGGCACTCCGATCCGGTCGCCAAGTCGCCCAAATTCGGACAGATTTCATCAAAACGCTGGAGCCAAGACCTTGCGCTCTTCCCGCCTCCTGGCCGCGTCCACGCTGCTCGCGCTCTCCCTCGGCGCGACGGTCGGCGCGGCCACCGCCGGCGCCGTCGCCGTCTCGCCCACGCCGACCCCGTCGGCCGGCACGACCGGCACCCCGAGCACCACGCCGACCGGCACCCCCTCGGCCACGGCCTCGCCGTCGGCGAGCACTTCTCCGAGCACTTCCCCGAGCACTTCCCCGAGCGCCTCCGCGACGCCGTCGGCCACCCCCTCGGCCTCCGCCACCACTGCCGGACCGGGCACCCGCCCGACCGCCCCGGCCCCCAGCCCGAGCGTGGGCGGGAGCTGCCCGGGCGGCGGTCAGGAGATCAGCCTCAAGACCACCGGCACCGGTCTGGCCGGCACCACCCTGGTCAAGGGCGGACCGGCCCAGGAACTGGCGGTGACCTTCGAGAACACCAGCACCGCCGACCTGCGGAAGTTCAACGCGTACCTCTTCGTCACCGACATCGCGGACACCCAGCCGGTCGAGAACGCGCCCTCCTGGGTCAAGGAAGCCTTCACCGTCGAGGCGAAGCTGCCGGGCGGCGACTGGAAGACCGTCGAACAGACCAACCCGTCGTACCTGCTGGTCGACCTGGGCGACTTCAAGCTCGCCCACGGCACGAAGCTCACCCTCCAGATGCGCCTCAAGGCCACCGACAAGGCCCGCACCACCCGCTACTTCGCCGAGCTGCGCGGGAACTCGGAGACCGTTCCCAGCAAGGACGTGCCGGGCAGCACCCTCGTCAACGGCTGCTACGACTACTTCGGCGACCACCGGGTCGACGACCTCTTCACCGTCGTGGCCGCCTCGCCGTCCACCGCCAAGCCCTCCGTCTCGCCGTCCGCGGTGAGCGGTCCGCACCTGGCCGAGACCGGGTCCAGCTCCAACACCCTGCCGATCGCCGTCGGCGGTGCCGTCGTGCTCGCCGCCGGCGCCGGGACGCTCTTCGCGCTGCGCCGCCGCAGGGCCGGCGCGCACAGCTGACACTCCGTCGAAAAAAAGTGCGAGGGGTGCGGGCAACCGTCGGCACCCCTCGCACGTCACCTGATCGCAGTAAGAAATCCCGTCCCGTTGACCGCCGGAGCATGATCGTGCGTAACCCCCGTCTGACCGCCGCAGCCGCCGTGCTGCTGCTCACCACCGGCGCGTCGATCGCCGGCGCCACCGGCTCCTTCGCCGCCGATGTCACGCCGAGCGCCTCGGCCACCGCGGCCGCCGAGCCCACCGCGACGGCCGAGGCCACCACGACCGCCGAGCCCACCGCCGAGCCGACCTCCGCCGCCACCACCGAGCCGGCCGCGACCCCGTCCGCCACGGCGACGGCCACGCCCTCGGCCACCGACACGCCGGCGCCGACCGGCACCCCGTCGGCCACCGCCACGCCCACCTCCACCGGACCGACCCCGATCCCGCCCTACGGCTGCCTCGGCATCTCGCAGTCCCCGATGCCGGTCACCGCGAGCGGCCCGGCCGGCGGCCTGGTCGTCGCCGGCGGCGCCCCGCAGGACTTCACCGTGGTCTTCGAGAACATCAGCAGCGTGAAGCTCGAGAAGCTCCAGCTCAACGCCGGCCTCGCCGCCCCGCTGGGCCCCGACGCCCCCGGCGTCCAGGCCCGCGTGGGCGACTCCGACTGGCAGACCGTCGACTACGGCGGCCGGCCGACCGGCCTCGGCTCCTTCCAGGTCGAGCGCGGCGCGAAGCTCACCGTGAAGCTGCGGGTCACCGCGAGCGCGAAGACCCCGCTCGGCTCCTACGGCTTCACCCTCAGCGGCCAGTCCGAGATCCTCCGGCCCGGCTCCGCCCCGGCCTACAAGTACGACTGCCCCCAGCTCAACGGCTCGCACACGGGCACCATCAAGGTGACCGACAAGGCGCCGGCCACCACCGAGCCCACCAAGACCGGCGAGCCCTCGCCCACCGGCACGTCCACCGCGACCACCGCCCCGACCGCCTCGGCCTCGCCGTCCCCGTCCGCGCCCCGGCCGACCGGCGGCACCGGCACGGGCGCGGGCACGACCGGCAACTCCGGCGGCAGCACCGGCGGCCGCCTCGCCGAGACCGGCGCGAGTTCCACCACCGTCCCGCTCGCCGTCACCGGCGCCGTCGCGATCGGCCTCGGCGCCGCCGCCCTGCTCGTCGCCCGTCGCCGCAAGGCCGCCCGCGGCTGAGCCACCCCCCGGACCGATCCGCGTCCGGGCCCATGACGCAGGACATCCGAAACCGGAGCAGACTCTTGCCCTCATCCCGATTCCTGGCCTCCGCCACGCTGATCGCGCTCTCGCTGGGCGCGACGGTCGGCGCGGCCACCGCCGGAGCCGCCCCCGTCGAGCCCTCCCCGACGGCCACGCCGTCCGCCACCGCGACCGCGACCGCGACGACGGAGCCGTCCGCGACGGCCGGCCCGTCGGCCACCGGCACGCCGACGCCGACCGGCACCCCCACCCTGCCCGAGGGGTGCCTGAAGCAGCGCGACGTCGCCCTGCCCCTCCACGTGTACCCGGACACGACGCCGACCGTGGTCAAGGGCGGGTCGGCGCAGGACGTCTACGTCTCCGTCAACAACACGAGCAAGGTCCCGCTGACGGACTACCGGATCACCTTCCGCATCCAGGGCCCGAAGGGCTCGGCCAAGCTGAAGGTCCAGGCGCAGACGCAGGGCGAGCCCTTCAAGCCCGTGAAGCAGGACCCCGCCGGCGGACCGGCGTCCGTCGGGTCCTTCCGGATCCCGTCGCACGAGAACTTCACCGTCGGCCTGCGGATCTCCGCCGACGCGGGGGCGGCCCTCGGGGACTACTCGCTCGCCGTCGACGGCGTCTCGGAGGTGCTTCCGCCCGGCTCGGGCCCGGAGGACGTCAAGGACACCTGCAACCGGCTGACCGGCTCCTACGCGGGCAAGCTCACCGTCGCCGACAAGGCCCCGGCCACCCCGACCGCGAGCGGCTCGCCGACGGCCACCACGACGACGGCCCCGACGGCCACCACGAAGCCCACGGCGACGCCCACCGCGAGCGCGAGCCCGACCGCGAGCCCGACCGCCTCGGCCTCACCGAGCGCCACCTCCGCGGCCGGCACCACCGGCACCACCGGCGGCGGCACCGGCCCGGCCGCCACCCGGCTCGCCGACACCGGCGCAAGCGCCGGCACCAAGCCGCTCGCCGTCACCGGCGCCGCCGCGATCGCGCTCGGCGCCACCACCCTGCTCGTCACCCGCCGCCGCAAGGCCGCCCGCGACTGAGCCACCGCCCCACCCGCCCGTCCCGCCCGCGCCCACCGGCGCGCGGGCGGGACGCCGCCTCTCCCCGGCCCGCGCGCCCCCACGCCCCACGCCCCGCTACGACGCCGTGCGCAGCAGCGCGTCGTCCTGCCACTTGAGGATCTTTTGATCCCCACAAGCCCGTGACCTCCGGGTTCGACCATAAAAGTGCCGCTGACCAGGCGAAACTACCTTCGGTAGTTCGCGCTGGTCAGCGGCACTTTAGCCCTCATGTGCCCCCGATGTGCCCCGCCACGGCTGACTGACGGGGGCTGCTGCCAGACCTATCCCGCAGCCAGGACATAGCAGTCTCGCGACATGCCCACTGCGTCGGTTCGCTGCCAGGAGCGGCCGTGAACTTGTTGATATCCCACTCCCTCAAAAGTGTGGATTCACCGGCGCGGCGTGGAAGCACAAGGCCATTCTCAAGGACGATAGGGCGGTGCGGCTGATGGACGCAGAATCGGAGCTAAGACGCGAACCGGGAAACGTCAGGGCGTCCCTGCCCCAGTTCACGTTGAGCGCCGTGCGCTGGCCGCATGGCACAGCATGGCTGCGGGCCGCGAACGGATCACATGGCCGTATCCGGCCGAGTGGATGTCGACTCTTGTCAGCGCGCAGCTGATGCGCCTTCGTTGCGATCTGCTGAAGGGAACGCGGTACTTTGCCACTGCCAGAGCTGAGGAACTGTCAGCGCGAAGCGTTCGACCAGTACATGGCTGACCGCAAAAAGACATGGCTAGCCATGCTCACGCCTGGCGCTGGGAAAACGATGTTTGCCTTGGCCGTGGCAGCGAAGCTTAAAGAGATGGGCGCGACCAACAAGGTCGCGGTTTTCGTGCCGAGCGATAACCTGCGACAGCAGTGGGCTGCAGTCGCAGCCGGGTTCGGCCTGGACTTGATTCCAGTAAGGGAGGCGGCTGACTACGAGGACTGGGAATTCGATGGATTCGTCGCTACGTACTCGCAGATGGCCGCAGGAGAGGGAGCGGAGCGCGCGCACAAGGCTATCAGCACGAACCGAACCATCGTCATCCACGATGAGGTGCACCACCTGGGAGAAAAGCGTGCGTGGGGCGTAGGCACGATCCGGGCATCGGAGGGGGCTGAACGCATCTTGATGCTGACTGGTACGCCATGGCGCTCGGACGACGCCCGCATCCCCTGGTGCACCTATGACTCAAGTACCGGCGAGGTCGATGTCGACTTTGCCTACGAGTACGGCTATGCGGTCGCCGACGGGATTTGCCGCGCAGTGGAATTCCATTCATACGATGCCGAACTGCGTTACCGCGATGTCATGACGGAAGTCACGGTCAGCCTCAAGGATAGAGGAGGATGACGCTGTCGAGCAACTCGACGCGTTTCGCAAAGACGGATCACGGATGTGGCTCGTGGCGATTCGGATGGTGTCCGAAGGTGTTGACGTTCCGCGCCTGATGATTGGTTGCTACCTGAGCCGCTGGAAGACCCCGCTGTACTTCCGCCAGTTTGTCGGGCGATTCGTGAGGGTCCGGCCGGAGTGCGGTCCAGAGTTCGACGCACACGTAATCATCCCGGCGGTCTCTGTTTTCATGGAACACGCCGCTGACATCGAGCAACAGCTTCGAGACTTCTCCATGGCGCTCAACGGGAATGACGAGGACGCCGACGAGTGGAAGCACGAAAACTCTCCATTTAATGGAGCCGCCGAGGACCGAGAGGCGACGGTACCCGCACAGGCAGGTACCGCTGATCCTCATGCTGATCCCGAAGCCCGCGATTCCCTGTGTGAGCCCGGGAATGTCGGCAGCGGCCAGACGACCCTGCCCTTCGAACAGACCGTCGAGGTGGGCTCCGCTGAGTTCTATCAGTCCGATCGACGGGGGGTCGGCGTGTCATCAGCGGTCTACCTTCCGGGCGAACAGCTGTGTCGTGACAGTGGGATGCCCACAACCTGGACGAGGCACCTGCTGTCGGTCCTGGAGTCCAAGGGCGTCCTCGCCCAGGTACTGGGTGTGCCGGTCCAGGCTGCACCACCGGAACCTCCGAAGTACCGGATGAAGCAGATGCTCCGCGACGAGGTGAAGAGGCTCGTCTACCGGCTTGCGCGGATGCAGGCACGCGCGGCCGGTAAGGACACCGCAGAGCATCGCGGGAAGCGCCAGAAAGCTATCAATGTCGACCTCGCTAAGCGCTTCGAGTACCGCGCTCAGTGCTCCAGCTCCACGCTGAAGACGATCATCGCGTTCCTCACTTCGTCCATCGAGCAGGAAGCCGCAGCCGACCGCAGGAGGACCGTCTGTGTCAAATGACCGGCGAGAGAACGGCCAACTTGTCGCCTCGCTCGGGTCGTCCCTGCGATCGGGAGCCGTTTCGCTCGGCACCGTGCCGAAACTCCTGGAGGAGCTCTTGGTCAGCGGAGGTTGGCGAGACTTCACCACGCAGCTCGGAGACCATGTCACCTACGCCGAGGACCAGTTCGAGGACTTTGTACGCACGCTTCCACTCAAGGGGCTAGGAGCTGACCTCGACCTTGTCGAACGGTTGATCAACGGAAGGATCGACCTTCTCTCGCGCTTCTACGAGCTAATGCCGAATAAATGCGGCGATCCCGCCCTCACCACTGTCACACGTGACAACGGCGAGGGCGACATTCCACCAGCAGGGAAAAAGAAGACGGCAAGCAACGTCGAGGCCCTCGTGAGAAGGTTGGAACGTGAACGTCCTGACCTCCATGCCTTGGTGAGCGCCGGAGAGATCCGGCCACATTCCGCAGCGGTACAGGCCGGATGGCGGAAGCCACAAACGACGATCCCCCTGCAAGACCCTCAAGGCATCGCCCGCAAGCTCCTGGAAAAACTGGGCCCCGAGCAAGCAGCTGAGGTCGAACACGCATTAAGCCTTCTCCTACGAGTCTCGTCACCGCAGCACGTAAACGAAGACTGAACTTGGCACCCTACTTGATCACTTAGCGATCAACGCAGTGCCACCGCAGGCAACGACCACTCTCGTACGGCGGAGTACATCGCAGCACGGACACGGGCGGCACCGGCGGCGGCCACAGCGGTCGAGCAACAAGGCCAGCGCAGGTGCGGCAGATGCCTGGTTGCGGCACCGGGTCGTGGCACTTCGCGCACTCGGCGTACCGCGGCTTGGCGGACTGCTGCGGGACCTGGACGGGCGGCAGCTTGCGCTGCAGGCGGCTGCGAAGCATGCCCACCGGAGAGTGCAGCGGCACGGGCAGGCCGGGCAGCAGGGCCTGGGCCAAGTCCTGGGTGGTGCTGCCGCGCTCCAGCCACCAGGCGACGAGCGGCGCCAGCTCGGTGGCCTCGGCTTCGCCCAGCCTTGCGGATCGCCGCACTCCCCTGCGGGCTGGTGTCGGCCATGTGCCGGCCGTCCTCGCGCCAGCCGTCCGGGCGGGAGAGGAGGTCCGCGAGCAGGCCGGGGGCCGTGTACGACAGCCGCGGTCCTGTAGGAGGCCGTTGGGCAGCACGGTAAAGCTACGTGCGTGTTCGGTCCGATGGACGCGCATCGGGAGTTTCAGCTCCTGTGGCCGGACCCCGGAGCGTTGGCGCGCTGCGGGGGTCGCCTATTTTCGGTTGGACCACGGGACGTGCCACGTCACCCGACACACCAAGGTCCTTTTGCCGCAGCGGCCTTGATCACATTCAAGGGCCGCCAAGTGGCCGAGCCGTCCTTACGATCGGCGGACGGCGAGGAGTTCTCCGCGCTCGACGGCCTCGCGCAGGACGGCGGCGAAGTCCTGGGGCAGGAGGTTGACCGCGTCGAGGGCGTCGGTGGTCAGGGGGATCTCTTCGAGGATGTACTCGCCCCGGCCTTCCTGGCTGAACTCCGGGCCGGTGCGGTCCTCGAAGCTCCACTTCTCGATGGTGGCGAGGTAGAAGTCCTCGTGGTCGGCGGCGGTTTCGAGGGTGTGGAGGTGGCTGACGATCTGAGCCTCGCCATCGATCTCCTCGCGGACCTCGCGCAGCAGGGCCTCCTCGGGGCTGGCGTCGGTCGGTTCGATCTTGCCGCCGACGATCACCCAGTACGGGTCGATGCCGGGGCGGATGCGCTTGATCAGCAGCATGGTGTCGTTCGGGGTGAGGAGGACGGCGCGGACGCGGTGCTGCATGGTGGCCTGCTTCCTGTTTCTGTGGTGCGGGGCGGGTCAGTGGAGGATCCAGCCGCCGTGGCCGGTGATGAAGGACGCGCTGGGGCAGTGGCCGGTGAGGGCGTGCACGGGCAGCGGCTGGTCGGCGCGTGGGGCGGAGACGGCGAGGTGGCCGGACAGGTACCAGGTGTCGGTCCGCCCGCCGGGGCGGATGCGGTCCAGCTAGAGGCCGGGCACGCAGTCGGAGAGCGGCGCGGTGCGACCGCTGTCGGCGACTGCGGCGAGCAGGCTGTCGCAGGCGGCGTCGATCAGCGCGGTGACTCGGGGCAGCGCGTTCGGGTGGCGGTCGGCGGTGGCGATGACGTCGCCGAGCAGCATGGTGCACCGGCCGGTGGCGAACACGTCCTCGCAGGCCACGACGTGCTTGCCGCCTGCCCGGCTGTGGCCAAGTAGTTGGGGCACCGGCAGCGTGCGGGCGGTGGCCTGCTGTCGCGCGTCATCGGCCGCGTGGACGCCTCGACCGAGGCGCGCTTCACCATCACCCACGCCCACGGCCTGGCGGCCACCAACCAGCGCCGCCCCACGGTCCAAGCCGTCCAGCGAGCCCGTGACCTGCTGGAGGCCGCAGGCGGCGACGCGATGCCGTACTGGGCCCATTCAAGCGACGACCGCGATCTGCTGCCCGGTCGGCGTGATCGTCTGCGGCCTCGTCGGCCCCGGGGCGGCCCGCACCGCGCCGCAATCCGAGGGCGTGTGCCCCACATGTGCCCTGGCAGCCTGATCCTTGCCTCGCACCCGCCGCGACCTGGCCCCGGAAGCGGCCATTGATGCAGGTCAGAGAGCCACAAGCGCTACGACGCCGTGCGCAGCAGCGCGTCGTCCTGCCACTTGAGGACCTTGTCGAAGCTGACGACCGCCCCGCGCAGCGGATGGTTGCGGAGCTGGACGTGGTCGGTGAGGGCGTGGATGAGGAAGAGGCCCCGGCCGGACTCGGCGGTGAGGTCGGGAAGGGTGTCGAGGTCCAGCGGCCGGAGGAACGGCAGCGGCGCCGGGTCGGCGGCCGGCGGCAGGACGTGGGTGTCGTACGGGCGCCCGTCGCGGCGCCGGCGGTGGGCGGTGGGCAGCGGCCCGGGGACGGTGGGGCGGCCGCGCCGGGAGCGCGGGCGGGGCTGCGGCCGCCCGGCCGGTCGGGCGGGCGCCGGTGCGGGGGCCGGCCGGCGGGCCGCCGGGGCGGCGGGGCCGGGCAGGCCGGGACCCGAGTCGGTCACCTCGATCCGCAGCAGGTCGCCGCTGATCGACGCGGTGACCTGGTAGCCGTCGTCGGGCCGGGTGCCCACACCGTGCTCGACGGCGTTGGCGCAGGCCTCGCTGAGGGCGACGCCGAGGTCCTGGGCGATCTGCGGGTCGACGCCCGCGGTCGCCATCGCGCCCAGCAGTATGCGGCGGGCCAACGGCACGCTGGCCGGGTCGCGCTCGAGGTGCAGAGTCCACCAGATGTCCACGGGAGGTCCCTCCTGGCTGCGGCTCCACATATAACGAGGTATCTCCGGGCGGTGCGCAGGTGAACCGTGCCGGGGGTCCGCTACCGCCCGTTCGGCGGATGGACGGGGGGACGGGCATGTGCCGGGCGGCGCGTCCACGGGGCGGTGCGCGGGGCCGAAAGGGGCATTCGTAGGGATTTCCCACCCTGCCGATCCGGGAGGGGTAGGCGATGAGATGATGGCCCGGCCATGACTGCCCCAGCCGCCGCCCCGCACCCGGGCGCCCCCGCACCGGACGCGCCGGTGGGGGCCGCCGCCTGGGACCTGCGGCTTGCCCGGGCGGTCCCGTTCGCCCTGGTGTGCACGCTGATAGCGGCGGCCGGGCACGCGCTGGCGGGCGGCGGGGACGTCGCCCTTCCCGCGCTCGCGACCGGATTCGCCGCCGTCCTGGTGCTCGCCGCCGCCTTCGGCGGGCGGGAGCGCTCGCTCGGCGCGATCGCCGGGGCGCTGGCGGCGGGCCAGTTCGGGCTGCACTGCCTCTTCCACTCCTTCGGCGGCCACGCGGCGGTCGGCGTGGCCGGCGCGCACCACGGCGGTCCGGCGGGCTCCGGCCCGCTGACCCTGCCGCAGGTGGCCGGCCGGCTGATCTGCAACGAGGCCCGGCCCGGGACCCTGATCGGCCTGCCCGGCAGCCCGACCGCCGAGCAGTTGGTGGCCGGCGCGGGGCTGGACCCGCAGGCGTACGCGACCGTGCCGTGGTGGCAGGGCGGGGTGCTCGGGATGACGCCGACCATGCTGGCGGCCCACCTGGCCGCGGCCCTGGTGGCCGGCTGGTGGCTGCGGCGCGGCGAGGCGGCGCTCTGGCGGCTGGTGCGGATCGCCGCGGCGGCCGCCCGGGCCCGTACGGCGGAGCCGCTGCGCACCGCGTGCGCCCTGGCCGCGATGCTGCTGCGCGGTCTGTTCGGCCTGCCCGCCGGCCCGGTCCGCCGGGCTGCCGGACGCGGCGGGGACGATCCGCTGCCGGCCGGTGCCGCGCTGCGGCACAGCGTGGTGCGGCGCGGTCCGCCGCTCGGGGCCCTCGCGTACTGACCCGCGCCCCCGGTCTCCCGGTGCCCCCACCGGTGGCGGCCCGACGGCGGACGGGTGTACGCGGCAGCCGAGCCGTACCCGCCCACTCGTGCGGTCCTGCGGCCTCTCCCCCACCTCGTCCCCACGCCGCGCGGCCCCGCCGCGGCACGGATCCTCCCGTGCCCGGGAGCGGGCCCGCCCGCCGAGCCTCCGAACGGAGACACCAACCCCATGCGTTCCCTTCCCGCCCGCCGTACCGCCGCCGTCGCCCTCACCGCAGCCGCCGCCGTGCTGGCGCTGGCCGGCCCCGCCTCCGCGCACGTCTCCGTGAACCCGGGCAGCGCCGAGCAGGGCGGCTACACCGCCGTCGACTTCCGGGTCCCGAACGAGAACGACGCCGCCGGCACCGTGAAGCTGGAGGTCAACCTCCCGCTGGACCACCCGCTGGCCTCCGTGCGCACCCAGCCGCTGCCGGGCTGGACCGCGACCGTCGAGAAGGCCAAGCTGGACAAGCCGATCAAGGTGCACGGCAACGACGTCAACGAGGCCGTCTCCAAGATCACCTGGACCGCCGACGCCGGGGTGAAGATCGCCCCCGGCCAGTTCCAGGAGTTCCGCGTCTCGCTCGGCCCGCTGCCGACCGACGCCGACAAGCTGGTCTTCAAGGCGCTGCAGAGCTACGAGAACGGCGACGTGGTCCGCTGGATCGACGAGGCCAAGGACGGCCAGCCGGAGCCGGCCAAGCCCGCCCCGGTGCTGAAGCTGACCAAGGCCGCCGGCGGCGACGACCACGGGATGGCCGCCTCCGCCGCCCCGTCGGCCGCCGCCGACGGCCACGGCGACGCGGCCAAGGGCGGGACCGCCGCGGCCGACGACAAGGCCAGTGACTCCACCGCCCGGGTGCTCGGCGTCGTCGGCATCGTGGTCGGCGTGATCGGCACCGCCGTCGGCGTCCTCGGCCTGCGCCGCAAGAGCAGCGGCTCGGCCTCCTGACCCAGCACCGGCGGGGCCCGCGCCCGGCACCCGTCGCGGGCCCTCGCCCGCGTCCCGGGCGCGGCCCCGCCGGTCATCCACCGCACACGATCGGACCTCTCCCATGCCCCGCACCGCCCGCACCCCCCGCTCCGCCCGGACGGCCGGCGCCGTCGCCGTCGCGCTGGCCGCCGCGCTCGCCCTGACCGCCTGCGGCTCCGACGGCGGCGGTTCCGCCTCCCCCGCCAAGGTCGTCCAGCAGAAGTCCGACTCGCCCTACGAGGGCACCGTGCTCGGCAAGCACTTCGACAAGCCGGACCTCCAGCTGACCGACACCTCCGGCCAGCCGTACGACCTGCGCCAGAAGACCAACGGCAGGACCACCCTGCTGTTCTTCGGCTACACCAGCTGCCCGGACGTGTGTCCCACCACCATGGGCGACATCGGCGTGGCGATGAAGAAGCTCTCCCCGGAGGAGCGGCAGAAGGTCGACGTCGTCTTCGTCTCCACCGACCCGCAGCGCGACACCCCGCAGGTGCTGCGCACCTGGCTGGACTCGATGGGCAGCGACTTCATAGGCCTGACCGGGGACCTGGGGAAGGTGAAGGCGGCCGCCAAGGCGCTCGGCATCCTGATCGAGGACCCGGTGGTCAACGGGGACGGCACCGTCACCTCCACGCACGGCGCCCAGGTGCTGGCCTTCCTGCCGTCGGACGACAAGGCCCACCTGCTCTACCTGAGCGGCACCGACGTGAAGACCTTCGAGCACGACCTGCCGCTGCTCGCCAAGGGGGTCGCCGCGTGAAGGGCTCCCTCGGCTTCCGCCGCACGGCCCTCGCGGGGGCGGCGCTGGCGACGGCACTGGGCGGCGGGGCGTTCCTGGTCGCCTGCGGGACCGGCGGCCAGGACGGTGCCGCCGCCGCGACCGCGAGCGGCACCCCGGCCCGGCTGAGCGTCGCCGACTCCTACATCCCGCTGCCACCGGCCGGCGGGATGGCGGCCGGCTACCTGACGGTGCGCAACGACGGCGGCCAGGGCGACGAGCTGGTCAAGGTCTCCAGCCCCGGCGCCTCCTCGGTCACCATGCACCGCTCCACGGCCAGCACCATGGAGCAGGTCGAGAAACTGGACGTCCCCGCGCACGGCGCGCTGCAGCTCGCCCGCGGCGGCACCCATCTGATGATCATGGGATGGCAGAAGGCCCCCGCGCTCGGCGACGAGCTCGAACTCGACCTGACCTTCGCCCGGACCGGCACCATCTCGGTCAAGGTGCCGGTCAAGGAGCTCACCTACCGCCCCGGCCAGCAGTAAGGGACCGCACGATGCTGATCGCACCGGGATTGTGGGGACGGCGGATCGCCGGGCTGATCGGCGTGTTCGGCGCCGTCCTCGCGCTGCTGCTCGCCGGCGCCGGACCGGCCGCCGCGCACGCCGCCCTGCAGTCCACCGACCCCGCGCAGAACGCCGTCCTGCCCACGGCGCCGCAGTACGTCACGCTGACCTTCAGCGAGGCCGTCTCGCTCTCCGCGGACTCGGTGCGGGTGCTCGACCCGGCCGGCAAGGCCGTGGACGCGGGCGGCCCGGCACACGCCGACGGCAAGGACAACACCGCCCGGGTGGGGCTCGGCAGCGGGCTCGCCGACGGCACCTACACCGTCGCCTGGCGGGCCGTCTCCGACGACTCGCACCCGATCGGCGGGGCGTTCACCTTCTCCATCGGCGCGCCCTCGGCCACCACCGTCTCCACCACCGCGCTGCAGAACGCCGAGGCGGACGGCCTGGTCGCCGCGCTCTACGGCACCGGCCGGGCCGTCGCCTACGGGGCGTTCGCGCTGCTGGCCGGCGCGGCCGGCTTCGTGCTGCTCTGCTGGCCGGCCGGGGCGGCCCGGCGCCCGGTGCAGCGGCTGCTGATGAGCGGCTGGGTGGCGCTGCTGGTGTCCACCGTCGCGGTGCTGATGCTGCGCGGCCCGTACGAGCGGGGCTCGGGGATCGCCAAGGCCTTCGACCTGTCGCTGGTCCGCAGCACGCTGGACGAGCGGATCGGCACCGCGCTAGCCGCCCGGCTGCTGCTGCTCGCGGCGAGCGGGGTGTTCCTGTCGCTGCTGGTCGGCCAGCTCGGACAGCCGCCCGCCCGCCCCGCCGGGGCCGGGACCGGGACCGGGACCGGGTCGGCGGCCGGTGCGGCCGACGGTGCGGCCGACGGCGAGGAGGCCGAGCTGCGGGAGCTGGAGCGGCGCGCCGCCGAACGCCCGCAGCGCGAGGCCCGGCTGGGCCTCGGGGTGGCCGGACTGGTGCTGGCCGTCGCGCTCTCGGCGACCTGGGCCGGCGCCGACCACGCCTCGGTGGGCATCCAGGTCTGGCTCGCGCTGCCGCTCGGCATGCTCCACCTGGTCGCGATGGCGCTCTGGCTGGGCGGCCTGGCGGCCCTGCTGATCGGACTGCGCGAGGGGATCGGCGCGGACGTCGCCGACCGCTTCTCCAAGCTCGCCTTCGGCGCCGTCGTGGTGCTGGCCGGCACCGGCGTCTACCAGTCCTGGCGCGGCGTCGGCAGCTGGGGCGCGCTCACCGGCACCGACTACGGGCGGCTGCTGCTGGTGAAGACCGGCTGTGTGATCGCCATGCTGGGCGCCGCCTGGATGTCCCGCGGCCGACTGGCCCGGCTGCGCGCCACCCCGGAGGAGGCCGCCGAGGTCGTCCCGGCGGCGGTCGCCGTCGCGGCCGGCCCGGACAGCGGCACCGGCGCCCGCCCCGGCGTGGACGGGAGTGTGGACGGGAGCGTGGACGAGGGCGGCACGGACTCCGACGACCCGGTCCGCCGGGCCCAGCTGGCCCGGCAGCGGGCCGCCCGGGCGAACGCCGACCGGGACCGCGGGCTCACCCCGGCCCGCGCCGGGCTGCGCCGCTCGGTGCTGATCGAGGCGGCCGTCGCGGTGGCCGTGCTGGTCGCCACCACGCTGCTCACCAACGCCCCGCCCGGACGGGTGGCCGGCGAGGTCGCGGCCGCGAACGGCACCGCCCCGGCGGCCGGCGCCGCCACCGGCGGGGCGTCCGCCGGGCAGACGGTGCCGGGCCGGACGATGGAGCTCAAGCTCCCGTACGACACCAAGGGCCGCACGCCGAACGCCAAGGGCACCGCGACGGTCACCCTCAACCCGGCGGGCACCGGCTCCAACGAGGTGCACCTGAAGCTGGACGGCACGGACGGGCAGCCGGTCGAGGTGCCGGAGGTGGAGCTCGCCTTCACCCTGCCGGACCGCGATCTGGGCCCGCTCACCGTCCCGCTGACCGCCGAGGGCACCGGGCGCTGGACCGGGACGGCGCAGCTGCCGCTCACCGGGGACTGGGTGGTGTCGGTGGTGGTCAGATCCTCCGACATCGACCAGACCACGGAGATCAAGCAGCTGAAGATCGGATAGGCGGACCACCTGATGGACACCAGCACCGGGACCGGGCCCACCGGGACCGCCCAGGCCGGGACCGCGATCGCCGGGGACGCGAACGCCGGGGACGCGAACGCCGGGGACGCCGGCACCGGCAACGGCAGGCCCGCCGGCTTCACCCGGCGGGCCCTGCTGGGCACCGCCGGGGCCGGCCTGGTGGTCGGCGCGGGCGCGGGCGCCGCCGCGGCCCTGGCTGCGGACCGGCCCGGTCCGCAGCGCCCGCCGGCCCAGGCCCAGGACCCGGCCGGCGGCCTCGGCGCCGCCCGGGTGGAGTTCCACGGCGAGCACCAGGGCGGGATCCTCGACCCCCAGCAGGCGCGGGTCCAGCTGGCCGCCTTCGACCTGGCCGGAGGGGTCGGCCGGGACGGCCTGCGGTCGCTGCTCCGGCGCTGGTCGCGGACGGCCGCCCGGATGGCCGCCGGCGAGCCGGCCGACGAGTTCGAGAACCAGGTCGCCCTGGACGCCGGCCCCTGCGCGCTCACCGTCACCTTCGGCTTCGGCGCGGGCCTGTTCGACAAGGCCGGCCTGGCCGACCGCCGCCCGGCCGGGCTGGAGCCGCTGCCCGCCTTCCCGGCCGACGCGCTGGACCCGGCGCGCGGGGACGGCGACCTGTTCGTGCAGATCGGCGCCGACGACGCGCTGGTCGCCGTGCACGCCCTGCGGGTGCTGCAGCGCCAGGCGGCCGGCACGGCGGCGCTGCGCTGGCAGATGTCCGGCTTCTCCCGGACGCCCGGCGCCACTGCCCGCCCGATGACCGGGCGCAATCTGATGGGCCAGATCGACGGCACCAACAATCCGCGGCCCGGCGAGGACGGCTTCGCGGCCAAGGTGTTCGTCGCCGGCGGGGGAGAGCAGCCGGCCTGGCTGGCGGGCGGCTCCTTCCTGGTGTTCCGGCGGATCCGGATGCTGCTGGACAACTGGGAGGCGCTGCCGGTGGACCGCCAGGAGCGGGTGATCGGGCGGCGCAAGTCGGACGGCGCCCCGCTCGGCGCGCCCGACGACGCCGGCGAGCGGGCCCCGGTGGACCTCGCCGCCCAGGGGGCGGACGGGGCGCTGGCCATCCCCTCGGACGCGCACATCCGGGTCGCCGCGCCGGCCGCCAACGGCGGGGCGGCCATGCTGCGGCGCGGGTTCTCGTACCACGACGGGCTGCTGGCCGACGGCTCGCCGGACGCCGGGCTGCTCTTCCTCGCCTTCCAGGCCGACCCGCGCACGGGGTTCACCCCCGTGCAGCGCAAACTGGCCCGGGGCGACGGGCTCTCGCGCTTCCTGCGGCACGAGGCGAGCGGCGTGTACGCCGTCCCGCCGGGCGCGCCGCGGGGCGGGTACGTCGGGCAGACGCTGCTCGACTGACCGGGCCGGGCCGCTCGGCTGTCCACCGCTCGTACGTCCTCCGCCCACGGAGCGGAACGCTGGCACGGGAGGGGGACGGAGTGGCTAAGGTGACTCCTTTCGGCGTTCCGCCGTTCTTTCCCACAGGTCCCGTTCCCCTTGGAGGCGTCATGTCGGCAACCCGCTACACGTACCTCGGGCCGGCGGGCACCTTTACCGAGGCGGCCCTGCGCACCCTGCCGGAGGCGGCCACCCGGGAGCTGGTGCCGATGTCCTCGGTGCAGCTGGTGCTGGACGCGGTGCGCGGCGGCGGGGCGTCCGGCGCGTTCGTGCCGATCGAGAACTCGGTCGAAGGCGCCGTCACCGCGACCAACGACGAGCTGGCCTCCGGCGCGCCGCTGATGATCTACCGCGAGGTGCTGCTGCCGATCACCTTCGCGCTGCTGGTGCGGCCGGGCACCACGCTGGCCGACATCAAGACCGTCACCAGCCACCCGGTGGCCCAGGCACAGGTACGCCGCTGGCTGGCCGCCAACCTGCCGGACGCCCACTGGGAGTCCGCCGCCTCGAACGCCGACGGCGCCCGGCTGGTGGCCGAGGGCCGCTACGACGGGGCGTTCGCGGGCGAGTTCGCGGCGCCGATCTACGGTCTCGACCCGCTGGTGAAGGACATCGTGGACGCACAGAGCGCGACCACCCGGTTCGTGCTGGTGGGGCGGCCCGGGCGGGTCTCCTCGCCGACCGGGGCGGACAAGACCTCGATGGTGGTCTGGCTGCCGGACGACCACCCGGGCGCGCTGCTGGAGCTGCTCCAGGAGTTCGCGGTGCGCGGGGTCAACCTGATGCGGATCGAGTCCCGGCCGACCGGGGAGGGGCTGGGCAACTACTGCTTCCTCATCGACTGCGAGGGGCACCTCAGCGACCGCCGGGTGGGCGAGGCGATGATGGGCCTCAAGCGGATCTGCCCGCAGGTGCGCTTCCTCGGCTCCTATCCGCGGGCCGACCAGCAGGCGTCGGCGCACCAGCGGCCCGGGACCTCGGACGCGGATTTCGGCGCGGCCGCGGACTGGCTCTCGCGCTGCCTCGACGGCCGCGGGGACGTCTGAGTCCACCCGGGGTCGTCCGGGTCCACCCGGACATCCGGGCGCCATTCGGCGGTCATCCGTCCTTTTCGAACCGTTTTCCACCCCGCCGGGCGGCCGTCCACAGGGCGGCCGCCCGGGTGCGGGGCTTGTCCACAGGGGTGGGCGCTGTCCACAGGCCCGAGTTATCCACAGGCCTGGGGATGAGTCGACAAACCGGTATAGCCACTGCACGTTTCGGTCGGATCATCGGTTTGCGTCGCAGAGATGACTAATCGGACCAGAGTCACCCGGGTGCCAGCAAATCACCCGTCCGAGTGCTTCAATTCGCTCACCCGAGAAGGTCAATTCAGGTTTGAAACTTGAATTCCCTGGTTCGATCCGTTGTCCACCGGCGCCGCCCCGCGATCCACAGCCCAGGGCCCCAGCCTGTGGATAACCTGGGTCCGGGCGGTTGTCCACCACGGTTATCCACAGGCTGGAGCGAGTTATCCCCAGGGGAAAACCGGTACCGGTGGACAGGTCACCGCCCGGTAGGCTTGGGCCCGTGATTGACCTTCGCCTGCTCCGTGAGGACCCTGACCGAGTGCGCGCCTCGCAGCGCGTCCGTGGCGAGGACGTCGACCTGGTCGACGCCCTCCTCTCCGCCGACGAGCGCCGCCGGTCCTCGGGCACGCGCTTCGACGAGCTGCGCAACGAGCAGAAGTCGCTCGGCAAGCTCGTCGCCAAGGCCCAGGGCGAGGAGAAGGCCGCCCTGCTCCAGCGCACCAAGGAGCTGGCCGCGGAGGTCAAGGCCGCCGACGCCGAGCAGAGCGAGGCCAAGGAGGAGGCCGAGCGCCTGCTCCGCTCGCTGGCGAACCTCATCGACCCGGCCGCCCCGGTCGGCGGCGAGGAGGACTTCGTCACCCTGGAGGAGATCGGCACCCCGCGCGACTTCGCGGCCGAGGGCTTCGAGCCCCGCGACCACGTCGAGCTGGGCCAGCTGCTGGGCGCGATCGACACCGAGCGCGGCGCCAAGGTCGCCGGAGCCCGGTCGTACTACCTGACCGGTGTCGGCGCGCTGCTGGAGCTCGCCCTGGTCAACATGGCGATCGCCCAGGCCACCGCCGCCGGCTTCACCCCGATGATCACCCCGGCCCTGGTCCGCCCGGCCGCCATGGACGGCACCGGCTTCCTCGGCCAGGCCGCCGAGAACGTGTACTTCCTGGAGGGCGACGACCGCTACCTGGTCGGCACCAGCGAGGTCCCGCTCGCGGCGTACCACATGGACGAGATCCTCGACGCCGACAAGCTGCCGCTGCGCTACGCCGGCTACTCGTCCTGCTTCCGCCGCGAGGCCGGCACCTACGGCAAGGACACCCGCGGCATCATCCGCGTCCACCAGTTCGAGAAGGTGGAGATGTTCGTCTTCACCACGCCCGAGGACGCCGAGAACGAGCACCGCCGCCTGCTCCAGTGGGAGAAGGACTTCCTCAACGCCCTGGAGCTGCCCTACCGGGTGATCGACGTCGCCTCCGGCGACCTCGGCGCCTCGGCCGCGCGCAAGTTCGACATCGAGGCCTGGATCCCCACCCAGGGCAAGTACCGCGAGGTCACCTCGACCTCCAACACCACCGAGTACCAGTCGCGCCGCCTCGCCATCCGGATGCGCGAGGAGGGCAAGGTCCGCCCGCTGGCCACGCTGAACGGCACCCTGGTCGCCGTCCCGCGCACCATCGTGGCGATCCTGGAGAACCACCAGCAGGCCGACGGCTCGGTCGTCGTCCCCGAGGCGCTCCGCCCCTACCTCGGCGGCCGCACCGTCCTGACGCCGGCCCAGTAACGACCGGCACCGGCCGGTTCCGGCACCGGAACCGGCCGGCACCGCGGCGACGCGGACGCCGTAACGAAGCAACTCCCGGGAGACCACGGCCCATGAGCACCACCAGCCCCAGCCCCGTCTCCCCCGCGGACGGCGACGGCCTGCCCTTCCGGCTGGTCGCCACCGACCTCGACGGCACCCTGCTGAACAGCGTGGAGAGCGTCTCGGCACGCAACCGCGCGGCGCTGGCCGACGTCACCGCGGCCGGCGCGCTGCACATCATCGTCACCGGCCGCTCGGCCGTCTGGGCCCGCCCGGTCTTCGACGAGATCGGCTACCGGGGCATAGCCGTCTGCGGCCAGGGCGCCCAGGTCTACGACGCGGGCGCGCACAAGCTGCTCACCTCGCTCACCCTGGACCGACGGCTGGCCGCCCTCGCGATCGAGCGGATCGAGGAGGAGACCGGCCCGCTGGCGGTCGCCGCCAACCAGGACGGCCTGGAGGGCGACGTGCTGGCCGGCCCCGGCTACGAGCTGCAGATCGGCTCCGAGCTGCCGGTCGTCCGGACCCCGAAGGACGAGCTGCTCACCGCCCCGATCAGCAAGCTGTACATCCAGCACCACGGCCTGTCCGACGACGCCCTCGCCGAGGCCGCCCGCCGCGCGGCCGGTGACCTGGTCGGCGTGGTGATGGCCGGCGCCGGCATCGTCGAGCTGCTGCCGCTGGGCCTCTCCAAGGCCACCGGGCTGTCCATCGCCGCCCGCCGGCTCGGGGTGAGGGCCGCCGACACCATCGCCTTCGGCGACATGCCCAACGACGTGCCGATGTTCGGCTGGGCGCGGCACGGCGTCGCGATGGCCAACGCGCACCAGGAACTGCTCGCGGTGGCCGACGAGGTCACCCTGAGCAATGACGAGGACGGCGTCGCGGCCGTGCTGGAGCGGCTGTACCCGGCCGGGCTGCTCTGACGCGCCCACCGCGCCGGGCCCACCGCACCACCGGCCCGGCCCTCCCCGCCGGGTGAACCCCCTTCCGGCCCCCGCCGGTTCAGCCGTTGGAGTGACCCTGCGGTGAGCCGCCGCGGCGAAGCCGCGGGTCGGCGGGGGTGCGGCCGTCCTCGGCGGCCGGGCGGCACCGGCGGAGTTTGTATGCTCCCAGGGTTGCCCGCTTCCGCCGCTGAGAGGTGCGCGCCATGTCAGTCCAGTGGGACCAGAGCCCGCCGGATCCGGCCGGGCGTCGGCACGCCGGCGGCGTCCGGACCGAACCTCCCGAGGACGCCCCCGGCCTCCTCCCGGTGCCGCGCACCGGCGGCCGGGCCGAGGCCCGCCGCGCCGCCCGGAGCCGGGCCGGCCAGAACCTGACGGCGCAGAACCGCGCGACGCAGGGCCGGGCCGTGCCGAACCGGGTGGCCCGGACCCGCCGGCGGGCCGCCCCGCAGGGCCGGCCCAGGGACGGCCGGCGCGGCGCCCGGCGGCTGATCGCCTGGTCGGTGGCCGGGGTACTGGTGGCCCTGGCCGGCGCCGGCGGCGCGGTCTACTACCGGCTGAGCGGCAACCTCCGGTCCTTCGACCCCGACGCCATCGCCCCCGACCGCCCGCCCGAACCGACCGCCGACGCGCACGGCCACCGGCCCGTCAACCTGCTGCTGATCGGCTCCGACTCCCGCGCCGGGGGGAACAGCGACCTCGGCGGCGGCAACGAGGGCGGCGCCCGCTCCGACACCACGATCCTGCTGCACGTCCACGCCGACCACCGGCACGCGGTCGGCGTCTCGATCCCGCGCGACGCCCTGGTGACCGTCCCCCGGTGCAAGCTCCCGAACGGCACCTGGACCCGGGAGCAGCCCGGGCAGATGTTCAACTCCGCCTTCTCCGTGGGCAATTACCGGGCCGGCAACCCGGCCTGCACGCAGAACACGGTGGAGAAGCTCACCGGCATCCGGGTCGACCACACCATCGAGGTCAACTTCGCCGGCTTCGCCGCGATGACCGGCGCCGTCGGCGGCGTCGACGTCTGCCTGCCGAACGCCGTCCACGAGGGGAACATCAACCCCAACCTGGGCCGCAAGGGCAAGGTGGTGCTCCCCAAGGGCCGCCAGCGGGTCTCCGGGCAGCAGGCGCTGGACTACGTCCGGCTCCGGCACGGCATCGGTGACGACTCGGACATCGGACGGATGAAGCGTCAGCAGGCCTTCCTCGCCTCGCTGCTGGCCCGGATCAAGAGCAAGGGGCTGAACCCCGGCACGCTGCTGCCGCTGGCCGACGCCGCCACCCGGTCGATGACCGTCGACCCGGGCCTCGACTCGGCCGCCAAGCTGGTGGACTTCGCGCTCACGCTCAAGGACATCGATCTGCACGAGGTCAAGTTCCTGACCACGCCCTGGCGTTACAACGGCGCGCGGATCGACCTGGTGCACCCGGCGGTCGACACCCTGTGGCGGACCCTGCAGGCCGACCGGACCATCGACGGCCAGGACGCCACCGGCCACCAGCAGGACGCGCCGCCCGCCGCACCGCCCGCACCGTCCCCGCCGTCGCCACCCCCTCCGCCCCCGACGCTGGGCGCCGACGGCGCGCCGATCCGGGTCACCGTCCACAACGGCACCGGCACCCCCGGGCTGGCCGCCCGGGCCGCCGAGACGCTCCGGGCGGCCCGGGTCACCGTCGCCGCGACGGCCACCGCGCGCGGCGGCGCCCGGCCCGCGACCACCACCGTCGAGTACGGGGCCGGGCAGCGGACCAACGCGCAGAAGGTCGCCGCGCTGTTCCCGGGCGCCGCGGTGGCCCCCGGCCCGAAGGCCGGGATCAGCGTGCGGCTCGGCCTGGACTACGCCGCCGGGGCCGCCGGCGGCGCGCCCTCCCCGGCCGCCGCCGCGCCGCCGGCCGCCCCGGCCCGGCTGCCCACCGAGGTGGTCAGCCAGGCCAGGTCCGCCGACGACGACATCTGCAGCAACGTCTCCTACGGCTGACGGCCGGGCGGGGCGCACCGGCGGGGCGGCTCGGAGGGGCTCAGAGCGCGGCGCGGATCCAGCCGTCGACCAGCCCGGTGAGGTCCTCGTCGGCCTGGCCGTGGCCGACCACATGGGTGCGGATCACGTCCCCGCCGCCGCCGAACAGGCCGCCGCGCCGGTCCGCCTCCAGGACGACCTCGACCTTGCCCTCGGTGGTCACGAAGCTGACCTCCAGCGAGTTGCAGGCGTGCGCGTACTGCGGCGCCGAGGAGTACTCGATCTCCTGGTAGAACGGCAGCGTCTGGCCGGTGCCGCGGATGTGCCCGGCCTCCAGGTCCGCCGAGCGGAACCGGAAGCCCAGCTGGAGCAGGGTCTCCAGGATCCGGCGCTGCACCGGCAGCGGCTCGACCTCCAGCGGGTCGGAGTCGCCCTTGTCCAGCGCGCCCGCGATGTCGACCTCGGTGCGCACCCCGAGCTGCATGCCGTGCAGGTGCTGCCCGGCGATGGTGGTGACCGGCGTCTCCCACGGCACCTGGACGGCGAACGGGATCGAGCGGTTCTCGCCCGGCGCCAGCTTCAGCGGCGCGGTCACCGAGAAGCGCGCGAACGGGTACACGCCGGTGCTCTCGCCGTCCTCGTGCTCGATCTCCACCCGGGCGACCAGGGTCAGCGTGATCCCCCGGATGTCCGCCTCGACCGTCCCCCCGGTCAGCTCGACCGTGCCGGCCATCGTCCCGCCGGGCTGCACGACCGGCGTGCTCAGGACGGTGTCGACGCCGGGACCGCCGACGCCCAGGGCACCGAGCAGCTTCTTGAACACCATGGGGACGCTCTCCTCGCATCAAGGGGTGTGGGCCGGGCTCCGCCCGAGCGGATCGCCGGTCGTCCGAAGGAACGCCAGGCCGCCGTGGACGGTTCCCGCGCCGTTCATTCCCAGTTGTAGGATGACCGGACAAGCAGTTGTAGGATGACCGACGACCGACGCCGCGCGGCCCACCCGCGCGGCCCGATGACGCGGCCCGCACCCGGGAGGAGAGCCCGCCATGAGCAGCAGCGCGCACAGCAGCCACGACACGCTGCAGACCGCCGGACGGCGCTCCCTCGTCGACACCGCGATCGAGCAGCTGCGGGAGCAGCTGAGCGCCGGCGTCTGGCCGGTCGGCTCGCGGATCCCCACCGAGCACGAGCTCGCCGAGCGCCTCGGCATCGGGCGCAACACCGTGCGCGAGGCGATCCGGGTGCTGGTGCACGCGGGCATGCTGGTCTCCCGGCAGGGCGAGGGCACCTTCGTGCGCTCCACCAGCGACCCGGCCGCCGTGCTGCGCGGCGTGCAGCGCTCCGGGGTCCGGGACGTGCTGGAGGTCCGCGCCGCGCTGGAGGCCGAGGCCGCCCGGCTGGCGGCACTGCGGCACACCCCCGAGGACATCCGGCGGATGCGGGCCGCGCTGGCCCGCGAGGCCGAGGTCTTCGCGGCGCACCCCGAGCGGGCCGGCCGCGAGGCGACCGTCGAGCACGACCTGGAGTTCCACACCGCCGTCGTCGAGGCCGCGCACAACCCGGCACTGACCGAGGTGTACCGCTACTTCGGCGCCTCGGTGCGCGAGGCGATGCGGGCGGCGTTCGGCGACCACGAGATGCCCGAGGTGGTCATGGCGACCCACCGGGCGCTCGTCGACGCGATCGAGAGCGGCGACCCGGAGCGGGCCGAGCAGGCGTGTCGCGCGCTGCTCGCCGAGCCGACCGCCGCCGTCGAGCAGCTCCTCGCCGCCATCGCCGCCCGGAAGTGAACGGGCCGAGGCCCCCGTTCCCCGCTTCCCCGGCGTCCTTCCGCACGCCTTGAACCACGAAAGCAGCACCACCCATGGCCGTCACCCGTGCCCAGCAGCCGGTCGCCACCACCACCGCCGGCTCCGCCCCGCTCCCCGTCCGCGACCGGCTGGCCCACCCCGCGCTGCTGCTGACCGGCATCGTGCTGGTCGCCCTGAACATGCGCGCCTGCCTGGCGGCGGTGTCGCCGATGGTGGCCGAGATCCAGCACACCTTCGGGCTCTCCGCCACCGCGAGCGGGCTGATCACCACCGTGCCGGTGCTCTTCCAGGGCATCGGCGCCCCGCTCACCCCCCGGCTGACCCGGCGGTTCGGCACCGAGCGGGTGGTGCTGGGCGCGGTGCTGGTGCTCGGCGCGGGCGTGCTGCTGCGGGTGCTGCCGTCGGTGGCGGCGCTGTACGCCGGGTGCGTGGTGATCGGCGTCGCGATCGCCGTGCTGAACGTCTCGATGCCGGGCCTGGTCAAGCGTGAGTTCCCGGGCCGGGCCGCGGCGATGACCGGGGTCTACTCGACCACCATGCTGGTCGGCGCGACGATGGCGGCCGGTCTCTCGGTGCCGCTGGAGCACGCGCTCGGCGGCGGCTGGCAGGCCTCGCTCGGCTCCTGGTCGGTGCTGGCGCTGGTCGCCACGGTGGCCTGGCTGCCGCAGGTGCTGCGGGCGCGGGCCGCCGGCGGTGCCGCCGTCCCGGCCGCCTCGGCCGCCTCGGCCGCCGCCTCCGCCCGCCCGATCGAGGGCATCTGGCGCTCGCCGCTGGCCTGGCAGATCAGCCTGTTCATGGGCATCTCGTCGCTGCTGGTCTACACCCTGGTCGCCTGGATGCCGACCATCCTGGCCGACCACGGCATGGACCGCGGCGAGGCCGGCCTGGTCTTCGCCTTCTCCAACCTGGTGCAGGTGGCCGGCGCCTTCCTGGTGCCGCTGTTCGCCGGCCGGATGACCCGCCAGCGGGCGCTCGCCGTCTCGATGGCCGCGCTCAACGGGCTCGGCATCGCCGTCCTGCTGATCGCCCCGGTGCCCGGCGCCTGGGTGTCGGCCACCATCCTGGGCGTCGCCCAGGGCGGTTCGCTCGGCCTGGGGCTCGCCTTCATCGTGCTGCGCACCGACAGCGTCGCCGGCGCCGCCCAGCTGGGCGGCATGTCGCAGGCGATCGGCTATCTGGTCGCGGCGGCCGGCCCGGTCGGCGCCGGCGCCCTGCACCAGCTGACCGGCGACTGGACCACGCCGCTGGCGCTGATGCTGGTGCTGGCCGTCGTGGTCGCCGCCGCGGGCTGGGGCGCCGGGCGCAACCGGACGCTCTGACGCCGTCCGCGCCGTCCGCGCCGTCCGCAGGGACGCGCCCCGCCCGTCCGGCTACTCGTCCGAGGCCAGGGTGAGCCCGGCCAGCCGCACCGAGGCCAGCGCGGTCGCCGCCACGGCGACCACCAGCAGCAGCGGCACGGCCGCGCCGAGCGAGACCGCCGAGGTGACCGAGCCCTCGGTGGCCACCGACTCGGCCACCGCCAGCCCCCACTGCTGGACGCTGAGCGTCCGGGCACCCTCGACGAAGTTGCCGACCAGCGACTCCCACACCAGCGCGTACGCCAGCCCGGCCACCACCGCGTGCCGGGTCACCACGCCGAGCAGCAGGAACAGCGCGCTGTACGCGGCCCCGGAGACCAGCGCGGCGGCCGTGTAGCCGAGCGCCAGGCCCTCCTGCGTCCCGTACAGCAGCAGCCCGGCGATCAGCATCGGCACCGCCGCGAAGACCCAGGTGGTGCCGATCGCGACCGCCAGCTTGGTGGTGATGATCTTCCACCGCGGCAGCGGCTTGGCCAGCAGGTAGACGATCGAGCCGTCGTCGATCTCGGTGGCGATGGCGCCGGTGCCGACGACCAGGCCGAGGATCGGCAGCAGGGTGCCGAGGCCGAGCTTGCCGAGGACGTTCACGACGAGGTCGTGCTTGTCGCCGCTGGACCCGGCGGCGATCGCCGAGACGACCAGCAGCAGGACGGGGACCACCAGCAGCAGCAAGCCGCGGCGGCGGCCGAGCAGGCCGCGCAGCGTCAGCCTGGCGACGGTCGGGTTCATGGTGGGTCGGCCTTCCTGAGGTCCTGGTGGTGGGTGCCGGTCGGCAAGGCGGTGCGCTCGCCGGGCGTCGCGGTGCGTCCGCCGGGCGTCGCTAGGCGGAGACGAGGTAGGAGAACACGCTCTCCAGCGACTCGTCCGCCGGTGCCACGGTGTACAGCCGGATGCCGGCCCGCTGGGCGACCTTCGGCAGCAGCGTGGTGAACCCCTGGAAGTTCACCGCCTGGATGCGCAGCGCGCCCTCCTGCCGGTCCAGCTCGATGCCGGACGTCGACGGGTCGGCGATCAGCGCCGCCGCGAGCCGCCGGTCGTCGCTGGAGCGGACCAGGTAGCGGTGCGGGCGGTCGGTCATCAGCCGGCGGATCTTCCGGAAGTCGCCGGAGGCGGCGTGCCGTCCGGCCACCACGACCTCGATGTGCCGGGCCAGCTGCTCGACCTCCTCCAGGATGTGCGAGGAGAACAGCACCGTCCGGCCGTCCGCGCCGAACCGCCGCAGCAGGTCCATCAACTGGAGCCGCTGGCGGGGGTCCATGCCGTTGAACGGCTCGTCCAGCAGCAGCACGGCCGGGTCGTGGACCAGCGCCGAGGCCATCTTGACCCGCTGCTTCATGCCCTTGGAGTAGGTGCCGGTCCGCCGTTCCTGGGCGTACTCCATCTCGACCAGGGCGAGCGCCTTGCGGGCGGCGGCGCCCGGGTGCGGCAGGCCGTGCAGTTCGGCGTTGGCGAGGACGAACTCCCAGCCGGTCAGGTAGTCGTACATCGACTCCCGCTCCGGGACCAGGCCGATCTGCCGGTACACCTGCTGGTTGCGCCAGATCGGTGCGCCGTCCAGGGTCACCGCCCCGGTGGACGGTGCCAGGAAGCCGCTCATCATGTGGATGAGGGTCGACTTCCCCGCCCCGTTCGGCCCCAGCAGGCCGGTGATGCCGGGGCCGATCGCCATGCTGACGTCATTGACGGCGACCACGTTCCCGAACCAGCGGGAGACCTTGTCGATGGTGATGGTGGCCATGACGCCCTCTCAAACGTTGCGGTAGCGGCGCAGCAGCAGCCGGTAGGAGCCGGCCACCATCGCGGCGGCGACGGCGGTGAACACCAGCAGGCCGAGCCCGCCCGGCGCGTGCGTCCGCGTGGCGCCGGTGCCGCCGAGGTCGAACAGCTCGTTGACCAGGCTCTCCACCAGCCCGCCGGGCGACAGCAGCACCGCCCACTGGGCGGAGTCCGGGAGGTTCTCGTCGAAGCCGATGGTGGTCGTGCTCATCCCGATGACGACCCCGACCACGGTGGTGGTGACCGCGAGGTAGCCCATGATCGCGGCCACCCCGAAGCCGCGCCGCGGCGTGGCGGCGGCGATCACCACCGCGACCGAGGTCGGCACCAGCGCGTAGAGCACCGCGGCCACCAGGCCGTAGCAGAAGTGCTCGGTCTGGTCGCCGAAGTCCAGCTTGACCAGCAGCGAGCCGACGTACAGCACCACCAGCGGCGCGGTCATCAGCAGCAGCTGCGCACAGGCCATCGCCCCGAACTTGGCCCGGACGTAGTCGGCGCGGGTGATCGGGCGGGAGAAGTACAGCGGCACGGTGTGGTGGCGCAGGTCCCGGGAGAACAGCACCGGCGCCTGCGAGGCGAGGAAGATCGAGACCACCAGCCCGATCGAGCTCAGGTACTGCGCGTAGTCCACCGGGAGCTTGTCGGACCCGGTCATCACCGCGACCGCCACGATGATCAGGGCCGGCACGGTGGCCACGCCCAGCACGATCATCGGCAGCACCTTGGACTTGCCGGACCGTCCCAGGCCGTACGCGGCGCGCAGGCTCTGGGTGAACAGCGAGCGCGCGGCGTACGCCCGGCCGAGCCGGGGGCCGGTGTAGCCGCGGTAGCCGATGTCGTGGATGACGCCGGTGTCGGCCGGCCGGAACTCAGGAGGCAGCGACATCTGCGGTAACCCCCTCGTTCTCCGTCGTCCCCTGGGTGAACAGTTCCGCGACCCGGTGGCGCCGCTCCTCCAGCCGGACCAGCCCGAGCCCGAGGTCCGCGACCGCGTCCCGGATCGTGTCGTAGGTGTCGTCACCGGCCAGCCGGACCAGCAGGATCCGCGCGCCCTCCGCCTCCACCGAGAGCCCCTTCGCCGCCAGCCGCTCGCGCACCGCGGCGCTCGCGTCCAGGGCGTGGTCCTCCGGGTGGTCCGTCACCTCGACCGCCAGGGTGGCCGTCGTGCCGGTGAAAGACGCGGTGGACGAGGAGCGCAGCAGCTTGCCGCCGTCGATGACCACCAGGTGGTCACAGGTGCGCTCCAGCTCGCCCAGCAGGTGGGTGGTGACCAGCACCGAGATGCCGAAGTCGGTGTACACCCGGCGGATCAGCGCCAGCATGTCGTCGCGGCCGACCGGGTCCAGCCCGTTGGTGGGCTCGTCCAGCAGCACCAGCTTCGGGTCGTGCACCAGCGCCTGCGCCAGCTTCACCCGCTGCTTCATGCCGGTCGAGTAGCCGCCCATCGGGCGGTAGCGCTCCTCGTACAGCCCGACGTGCCGCAGGGTGTCCGCCGTCCGCTCGCGCGCCGCGGCAGCCGGCAGCCCGGCCATCCGCGCCATGTGCACCACGAACTCGGTGGCCGAGACGTCCGGCGGCAGGCAGTCGTGCTCCGGCATGTAGCCGACCCGCTCGCGGATCTCCGACCCCTGGGTGGCGATGTCCAGCCCGAGCACCCGCCCGGTCCCGGAGGTCGCCGGGGCCAGCCCCAGCAGGATCTTGATGAGTGTGGACTTGCCCGCCCCGTTCGCCCCCACCAGACCGACCACCCCGGGCTCGACCTCAACGGTCAGCTGATCGAGGGCGGTCACCCGGGGGAACCTCTTGGTGAGGCCGTCCGTCTTGATGACAGTGGACACGGGCCCCAAGGTAGTGCCCTTCCCCGCGCCCGGTCATGAGCTGCGATGAGGACCCCGCCTGCTGCTCCGGTATGACGGCGCCCCGCCCGTCCCCTAGGGGATCGCCGCGCCCTTCCCGGGGGACGGCGGCCGCCGCGCGCCGCCCCCCGGGCCGGCGTCAACTCAGCTGGGCGAGGCCCTCGGTGGCGATCCGCTCGAAGACCGCCAGGTCGTTCTCGAAGATCGAGCCGGGGACCGGCCAGTGGATCACCAGCTCGGTGATGCCCAGCTCCCGGTAGGTGCCGGCCCAGTCGACGAAGGCGTCCAGCGACTCCAGCGGCCGCTCCGCCGTCGAGCCCTGGAGCAGCATCTTCTCCAGCGTCGCGACGTCCCTGCCCCGCTGCTCGCAGGCCGCCGTCAGCTTCTCGATCTGCGTCGCGACGACCGCAGGCGCCTGCTCCACCGGCACGTCCGCCGGCGCCTTCGGGTCCCCGTACGTCACCCAGCCCTGGCCGTACTCCGCCGCCAGCCGCATCCCGCGCGGCCCGGCGGCCGCGACGTAGAACGGCACCCGCGGGGTCTGCACGCAGCCCGGGATGTTCCGCGCCTCGACGGCCGAGTAGTACGTGCCCTCGCGCGTCGTGGCGTCGTTGGTCAGCAGTTCGTCCAGCAGCGGCAGGAACTCCCCGAAGCGGTCCGCCCGCTCCTTCGGCGACCACGCCTCCTGCCCCATCGCCGTCGCGTCGAACCCCGCCCCGCCGGCCCCGATCCCCACCGTCAGCCGCCCGCCCGACACGTCGTCGAGCGTGATCAGGTCCTTCGCCAGCGTCACCGGGTGCCGGAAGTTCGGCGAGGTCACCAGCGTCCCGAGGCGCAGGCGCTCGGTCGCGGTGGCCGCCGCCGTCAGCGTCGGCACCGCCCCGAACCAGGTCTCCTCCCGGAAGCTCCGCCAGCTCAGGTGGTCATAGGTGTACGCGGCGTGGAAGCCGAGGTCCTCGGCCCGCCGCCAGATCTTCTGCCCCTCGCCCCACCGGTGGATGGGGAGGATCACCGTGCTCAGTCGCATGCCGCCGACCCTACGGCAGCCGTCGGCGGCCGGCGCCCTCTGACGCGGCGAGGCGCCGCCGGGGGCCGCGACCGCCGGGGGCGGACCGTGCTGCGCAGCGGCAGCCACTACGGGATGCTGGACGTCGCTGCCTGCCTGGGGACGGCCGCGATGGACAGCGTCGTCAGGACCGCTCTGTCACAGCTGTGAAACAGCGGGTCGGGGGCCGGACGCCAGGGGCTGTCCGCGTGCTCCGGCGAGGAGACGATGCGTGGCCTGACCAAGGGCGGGGCCACCGCGTACGCGTCCGTGAACCGGACCCTCGACACCGCCGGCATGCTGATCGAGTCGGCCGCGAGCGCCCCCTCCGGGGCCGAGGCCGCCACCTGGGAGCAGCAACTCGTCGCGCTCGTCCAGGCGTGCCGGGACGAGCCCGCCGGCCACTGGTACTACGGCCCGGCCCACACCCTGACCACCGCCGGCGGCACCGCCCGCTGGTACTCGGCCCACAACGGCGACGGCGCCGTCGCCGGCGGGGTCGCGGTCCTGCGCAGCGGCACCAGGGTCGCCGTCGTCGAGCTCACCGGCCGGCCCACCGACGCGCCGGCATCGGTCGAAGGCCTCGTGACCGCGGCGCTGAAGCGCCTGCGCCCCTGAACGGCGCCCCGCGTGCGCGCGACGGGCGGGGTCAGGGGTGGGGGCGCTGGGCGGGGAGGCGCAGCGGGTGGGCGGGGGCGGTGCGGCGGGCCAGGTCGGCGAGGGTCTCGAAGAGGATGTCGCCGATCAGGACCGGCTCACGGGACGGCGGTGGGGCCTCCTCCGCGGGGAGGGGCGCGGGCTCGGTCTCGATCTCGTCTGGGACCTGGCGAGTTCGCATGGCTCTTCCTGCCGACGGGGTGGCCGAGGGAGTTCTGCCCGGTCACGGACGGTGGGACACCCGGGAGGCGGGCGGATCGGCCGGAACTGGCGCAGCGGGGGCCGAAACGCGTCGCGGTGATCGCGGCGCCGGGGCCGGGACGGGGGAGTGGGGGAGAGCGTCGGCGGTGGGCGAAGATGGAGCGGTGACCACACCGCGCACCGCTCCCCCGACCCGGCTGATCGCCACCGACCTGGACGGCACCCTGCTCTGCTCCGGCGGTACCGTCAGCGAGCGCACCGCCGCCGCCCTGGCCGCCGCCGAGGCGGCCGGGATCCAGGTGGTGTTCGTGACCGGCCGCCCGCCGCGCTGGATGCAGCAGGTGAGCGCGCACATCGGCGGCCACGGGGTGGCGATCTGCTCGAACGGCGGCGCCGTGGTGGACGTGCGGCGCGGCGCGCTGCTGGAGTCGTTCCCGCTGGCGGCGGAGGACGCGCTCGCGGTGGTGGCGCGGCTGCGGGCCAAGCTGCCGGGCACCGCGTTCGCCTTCGAGTACCCGGCCGGGTTCGCCCGCGAGCCCGGCTACGAGGTGCGGATGTGGGGGCAGGACGAGAACCACCCGGTCGGCCCGGCCGAGGAGCTGCTCGGCCCGGGCGGCCCGGTGAGCGGGCTGTACAAGCTGCTCGCCAAGCACCCGGACCTGGACCCGGACAAGCTGCTCGGCGAGGCCCGGGAGGCCGCCGGGGAGCTCGCCGAGATCACCCGCTCGGCGCCGATACCGCTGCTGGAGATCAGCGCGCCCGGCGTCACCAAGGCCAGCACGCTGGCCCGTTGGTGCGCCGGGCGGGGGATCGACCGGAGCGAGGTGGTGGCCTTCGGCGACATGCCGAACGACCTGGAGATGCTGGCCTGGGCCGGCACCGCGTACGCCGTCGCGAACGCCCATCCGCAGGTGCTGGCGGCGGTGCCGCTGCACACGGTGAGCAATGAGCAGGACGGCGTCGCCGCGGTGCTGGAGGAGATCCTCCGGCACCGCGGCGAGTGATCCGAGCGGGCGAAACGGTTGTCCGGAGCGGGCTGTCCGGCACGGGTCATCCGGAGCGGTTATCCGAAGCGGCCGTTGACGTAGTCGGAGGTCCGCTGGTCGCGCGGGCTGTGGAAGACCTGCTCGGTCGGCCCGGCCTCGACGATCCGGCCGGGGGTGTCGTGGGTGGCCAGGAAGAACGCGCAGCTCTGCGACACGCGCTGGGCCTGCTGCATGTTGTGGGTCACGATCACGATGGTGAGCCGGCCGCGCAGCTCGGCGATGGTCTCCTCGACCCGGCGGGTCGAGGTCGGGTCGAGCGCCGAGCAGGGCTCGTCCATCAGCAGGATGTCCGGCGTGACGGCCAGCGACCGCGCGATGCACAGGCGCTGCTGCTGGCCGCCGGAGAGCGAGCCGCCGGGGGCGTCCAGCCGGCTCGCCACCTCGTCCCAGAGGCCGGCCTGGCGCAGGCTGGTCTCCACCAGGTGCTCGCGCTCGTCCTTGGAGACCTTGATGCCGGCGAGCTTGAGCCCGCTGGAGACGTTGTCCTTGATGGACATCGCCGGGAACGGGTTGGGCCGCTGGAACACCATGCCGATCCGGCGGCGCACCTCGGCGGGGCGCCGGCCGGGGCGGTAGACGTCGTCGCCGTCCAGCAGCACCTCGCCGGAGAGCGCGGCGCCGCGGACCATCTCGTGCATCCGGTTGAGGATCCGCAGGTAGGTGGACTTGCCGCAGCCGGACGGGCCGATCAGGGCGGTCACCTCACCGGCGGGCATGGCGAGCGAGACCCGCTCCAGCACCTTGCGGGAGCCGAACCAGGCGGAGACGTCCCGGGTCTCCAGTCCGGCCAGCACGGGCTCCTGGCCGTAGTCCTCGTAGTGCGCGTCCTGCGGGTACAGCAGGTGCTGCCCGTCGTGCCCGCCGTGCTCCGGGTACTCGGGGTGCTCGGCGTAGTCGGCCGGCGGGACGGCCGGCAGCGTCATCGTGGTCTCGTCCGGCCCCGGGGCCCGGTCGGGCGGCAGGTCGGTCATCGGTGCATCCGTCATCGGTACGGTCCTCCGGGCGCGCTTCAGTAGAGGTTGGGCAGCAGGGCGGCGGCGTTCTCGTAGACCGCCCAGAGCAGCGCGCCGATCACCGGCGCGAGGCTGAGGTAGGCGGCCGAGCGGTGCCAGTACCGGGCCAGCACGACGGCGGCGACCACCGCGCCGAGCAGGCCCAGCGACCACAGCTGCAGCGTGGCCAGCGCGCCCTTGTCGGCGGCCAGCGCCTTGTCGTACGGCACGGTGGCGGGACGCCCGCCGGGGTTCGCCACCGGGGCGCCGTCCAGCCGGGCGCCGATCAGCACCGTCGAGCTCGCGATCCAGTCGGAGTCGCTGGTCACCAGCACCAGGCGGTTGCGGACCGGGTCCACGATCGGGTGGTCCTCGTCGCCGTACACGTTGACGGTGTAGGTGAACTTGCCCTGCCCGGTGGTGGCCTCGATCTTGTCGCCCACCCGCAGCTTGGTCAGCTCGGCGAACGGCGCCCCGAAGGTCGCCCCGCGGCCGAACAGCACCGCCACCCCGGTCTGCCCGGGCAGCGCGGTGTCCCGGCGGTGGCCGGGGCCGCGCATGAGGTCCCGGCCGGTGGTGCCCTCCACCACGACCGCCTGGTGCAACCCGATCGCCGGGATGTCCAGCAGCGCGACGGGCGCGCCGTCCGGGGCCTTGCCGGTCGGCGCGGTCGCCTTGGCGAGCTGGTCCCGGAAGGACTTGTAGGAGGTGGACTGGAAGTGCTTCTGCTGCACGTGCGAGAGGGTGAACAGGTAGCCGACGAAGCCCACGGTGAGCGCCGCCAGCAGGCTCACCGCCCAGGCCGCCTGCAGGAACCGGACCCGCTTGGCCGTACGGCCGGGGCCACCGGCGCCGGGCCCGGCCGGAGCCGGCTGCGGCGCCGGGGTGGGCGCGGCCGCCGGGGCCGGCGCGGACTGCGCCGGCCCGACGGGCTTCTCCAGGGCGGGGGCCGTCATGACCGGCCGCCCGACTGCGAACGGCGGCGCAGCAGCCGGCGGCCGAGCAGCGGGGGCACGAGGACGACGGCGAGCAGTTCGAGCGCGGTGAGCGTGCTCAGGGTCCAGTCCTCCGGACGACCGGCGACCTCGACGACGTCCGCGGCGACCTCGGTGCTGCCGGCGCCGGTACGGCCGCGCGCGACCACCTGGCCGGTCTGCGGGTCGACGACGTTCTCCTCGGCGGCCTGGCCGTCGCCCTCGCCGGTCCCCGCGTCGGGGTCGGCGGCGCCGGCCGCCGGGGCGTTGGGGTCGCCGCCCGCGCCGGTGCCGGTGGCGGCGTCACCGCCGCCCGCGGTGCCCGCGCCGCCCGTTCCGCCGCCGGTGCCGCCACCGGTCGAGCCGGTGGAGCCGGTACCGCCGCCGGTGGAGCCGGGGGCCTTGGTGCCGCCGGCACCACCGGTGTTGCCGGTGCCGGCCTTGCCGGTGCCGCCCGCCGCGGCCGCGCCGGCGCCGCCGGCCGCCGCGCCGCCGGTGTTCCCGCTGCCGCCCGCGGCCGCGCCGCCACCGGTGCCACCGGTGTTGCCGGTCCCGCCGCTGGTGCCGCCGGCGCCCTTGCCGCAGTCCAGCGGGGCGCCCTTGGCGTCGCAGTCGCTCGGCATCGGGGCGCTGTCGAGGATGGCGAGCTTGCCCGCCGAGTTGAGGGTCGGGTTGGCGCAGCCGGCCAGGCTGTCGGGGTCGATGGTGCTGGCGTTGCCGGGGATGTGCTGGGTCTGGAGCAGTCCGCCGCGGACCAGGCCGCGGGGGATCGGCGAGTAGCCGAGATCGTCGGCCTCGCCCTGCCCCTGGCAGAGCACGTAGGACAGGAACCGGCTGAGCGCCGCGCCCTTGTCGTTGGTGAACTTGGGCAGCGCCTGGAGGGAGTTGGCGCGCGGGACGATCAGGTAGCTGTAGCTGGAGAGCGGGTACGAGCGCTTGTCGGGGTTGCTGTAGACGCCGTCCAGCTGCTGCTGGAGGTAGTTCGGGTCGTCCGGCCGGGTGTCGTCGTCGACGCCGCGGATCTTGGCGGCGGTCAGGGCGACGGCCACGTTGGAGGCGGTCGGCAGGGTGTAGTACCCGGCCGGGTTGAGGACCTTCACGACCGGCCAGTTGCTGCGCTTGGCGAAGGCGTACTCGTCGTAGCCGATGGTGCCCTCGCCGGAGCTGGCCTTGATGTAGCCGGCGACGACGTCGGAGCCGCTCTGCGCGGTCATCCGGCCGGACGGCGGGAAGAACTCGGTGTACTCACCGCAGCTCACGCGGTTGACGGACTTGCAGTACTCGTCCCACTGGTTGGTGAAGGAGCGGCTCATCCAGCGGGTGAACTGGGCCGTGGCGCCGGAGCCGTCGGAGCGGACGACCGGGGTGATCGGGATGTTCGGCAGGGCCTTGCCGTAGTCCGCGGTGATCTTCGGGTCGTTCCAGTTGGTGATCTTGTTGGTGAAGATGTCCATGATGGTCTGCGGCGAGAGCCGCAGGTCGCGGACCAGCTTGCCGCCGACCGTCAGGTGGTACATCAGCGCGGTGCCGCCCGCGGTGATGGGCACGTAGGAGTAGCCGTAGTTGACCTTCTCGACGCCCGCCTGGCCGGCCCGCTGGGCCGCTTCGCTCGCACCGGTGTCGACCTGGGTGCGGAACGGCACGTCGGAGGCGCTGAAGTCGTTGCGGCCGGTGTTCCAGTCCTGGCGGCCGACCGCCGAGCCGACGGCGTTGAAGTCGATCTGGATGCCCTGCGGGCCGACGTCCTGACGCCACTGGTCGATCGCCGGGAACGCCCAGCTGGAGCCGCTGGCGGTGAGCGCGACGGCCGCGTGGGCCGGGGTGGCCTGCCCCAGCAGCAGCGAGCCGGCCGCGAGCAGGGTGGACAACAGCGCGCCCAACGGGCGTGCCAGGGGATGGCGTGCGGCCTCCCGTGACATGGGAACTCCTCTGGTGCGGAGGGTGGAGGATCGGAACATCAGTGCTCCCCGGTGGCGACGGCCGTCCGGGCGGAGGCGGCGACGGGGATCGCGCGGCCGGGAGCGGGCTCGGCCCGACGCGCCGGGGCGGCGGTGCTCGCGGCCCGGGCGAGCTTGCGCTTCTGGCGCCCGCTCAGCTCCCCTGCGGCCCGCCCGCCGAGCATGCGGGCGGTGACGAAGAGGATCAGCACGACCGCCATCAGCGTGAGCGCGGCGGCGAAGGCCCGGGCGACCATCTCGTCGACGGGCAGCTTGACGTAGCTCCAGATGTAGAGCGGCAGCGAGATCTGCTGGCCCTCGAACGGGTTGGCGTTCATCCGCGAGGTGAAGCCGGCGGTGAGCAGCACGGGCGAGGTCTCGCCGACCGCGCGGGCCATGCCCAGCACCACGGCCGTCACCAGGCCGCGCCGGGCGGTCGGCAGGACGACGTTCCACACCGTCCGCCACTGGCTGCCGCCGAGCGCGTAGGACGCCTCGCGCAGGGTGCCGGGCACCAGGCGGATGACCACCTCGGCGGCCCGGGTGACGATCGGCATCATCATCACGGTCAGCGCCAGGGAGGCCGCGAAGCCGCTCTTGTCGAAGCCGAAGGTGAGGATGACGATGCCGAGGATGAAGAGGCCGGCGACGATCGACGGCAGCGCCGTCATCGCCTCGACCAGGGTCCGCACCGGACGGGCCATCCGGCCGCCGATCTCGGACATGAAGACCGCCGCCGCGATGCCCAGCGGCACCGCGAACAGCGTGGCCAGGCCGAGCTGTTCGAGCGAGCCGACGACGGCGTGCAGCGCGCCGCCGGAGGTGATCGGGGAGAGCGAGGCGGTCCTCTCCATCGACTCGGTGAAGAAGTTCGCGTGCTGGGCCGCGTCGTAGCCGCGCGAGGCGACGTAGCCGATCTGATCGGCGATCAGTCCGACCACCAGCAGGCCGGCGCTCCAGGCGACCACCGAGACCAGCCGCTCGCGGACCATCAGCGCGCCCCACTGGAGGCGACCGAGGACGAAGTAACCGGTCAGGAAGAGCAGGTACCAGCAGAGCAGGAAGCCGAGCGCGCCGCTGAACGGCAGCACCCGCTCGTACAGCACCCAGTTGAGTCCGAGCGAGCCGGTGAACGAGCCGAGGATCGTGAACACGTCCTCGCGGGTGACCCCGCCGAGCTTCACCTTCCGCTCGGGGGCCTGCGGGTCCGGTGCGGAGCCGGGCGCGTCCGCCGGGACGGCCCGGGCGTCCCGGGCGTCCCGGGCGTCCTGGGCGTCCTGGGCGTCCTGGGCGGGCGCCTCGGTGGGCGCCTTGTCGAGGGTGGTCATCGGTGCGTCCCTTCACGGCGGCGAAGCGGTGGCAGCGGGCGGGGCCGGTGGTCCCGGGGGCGGGTTCTCTGGTGGGCCATTGGTCAGTCCGCCGTCGCCGCGCCGGAACGGGAGCGGTTGATCACGAAGCCCGCGCCCACGTTGACCAGCAGGGTGAGGGCGAACAGCACCAGGCCGGCCGCCATCAGCGCGGACAGCGACAGCGCGTCCGACTCGCCGAACCGCAGCGCGATCAGCGCGGAGATCGAGTTGCCGCCGTTCTCCAGGATGTGCGTCATCGGCTTGAAGCTCGGCGAGATGATCAGCGCGACGGCGATGGTCTCGCCCATCGCGCGCCCGAAGCCGAGCATCACCGCGCCGATCACACCGCCGCGCCCGAACGGCAGCACCACCGTGCGCACCATGCCCCAGCGGGTGGAGCCCAGGGCGAACGCGCCCTCGCGCTCGCCCTGCGGCGCCTGCGAGAACACCTCACGGCTCAGCGAGGTGATGATCGGGATGATCATCAGCGAGACCACCACGCCCGCGATGAAGGTCGACGAGGTGTAGGAGGTGCCGATGTCACCGGTGCGCACCTTGAGGAACGGGATGGTGTCGCCGACGTGGTTGGTCAGCCAGCGGGAGACGCCGATGATCCGCGGCTGGAGGAAGAACAGCCCCCACAGGCCGTAGACGATGCTGGGGATGGCCGCCATCAGGTCGACCAGCGAGATCAGCGCGGCGCGCAGTCGCACCGGCGCGTACTCGGAGATGAAGATCGCCGTCGAGATCGCCACCGGCACGGCGATGACCAGGGCGATCAGCGCGATCAGGATGCCGTTCGGCAGGACGGCGGCGATACCGAAGTTGTGGGCCTGGGTCTGCCACTTCTGCTCGGTGAAGAAGGAGAAGCCCACCGCCTTCAACGCCTGGGTGCCGCGCAGGATCAGGAAGAAGGCGATCAGCCCCATGATCGCGAAGACCGAGAGGCCGGCTGCCCGCAGCATGCCGCGGAACACCCGGTCGCCGTTGGTGGCGGGGGCGGTGATGGTGCGGGGTACATCGGGATCGGGCTGGCGTGGAGCCTCGGCGTAGGGTGCCGCGGGCTCGGCGGCGGCTGTCATGGTCTGCTCTCCGGCGGCTCGGTGGGAAGTGCTCGGTACAGGGTTCGGTGGACGGGGGCCGCCGCCCCGGCGCGCGGAACGCCGGGACAGGGGTACCCGCCCCCGGGAAGGGGACTCGGCGGGGCCGGAACGGCGGCCCCGCCGAGTCCTCACCGGGTCGGTCGGCGCGTCAGGGGCGCCGGCGGATCCGCGACCACCCGGTGCGCGCGGCCGCGGTCGCCCGCGCACCGGCCGGAGTGCCGCCCAGGAAGAGCGCCGCCGGACCGCCGACCAGCAGCACCGCGCCGCCGATCAGCGCGATGGGCAGCAGCAGCCGCGCCCCGCCGGACCGGTCCGGCGACGGCGAACCGGCCGCCACCGGGGCCGCAGCCAGCGGGCCCGCGGTCTGCCCCGGGGTCGCGCCCGCGGTCGGCTTGGCGCCGGGCTGCGCCGCACCACCCGCGGCGGCGCCGCCCGCGGTGGTGCCGGTGGACCCGGTGGAGCCGGTGCTCCCGGAACCGAGGCCGCTCGAACCGCTGCCACCGGACAAGCCGTCGGACCCGCCCGTGCCGCTCGTGCCGCCCGACAGGTCCGAGCCGCCGGTCGTGGCGCCGGTCGTGCCGTCGCTCACCGGCCCGGTGGTGTCGGGACCGGTCGAACCGGTCCCGCCGGAGGTGCCGCCCGCGCCGGTCCCGCCCGAGGACGAACCGCCGCCGCTGCCGGACTCGGGGATCGGTCCGCCGGTCGGCTCGGTGGGCTCGGTCGGCTCCGTCGGCGGCTTCTGGTTGCCCGGCCAGGCGCCGTCCTGCGCCTCGACGTGCTTGATCGCGGCCTGGGCCTGCGCCCGCTGCTCCTTGCCGAGCGCGAGGAAGCCCCCCGGGAGGCGGCCCGGCTCGGGGCCGTAGATCTGGCCGGTGTCGGTGACGGTCCTGAGGAACTTCGACACCGCCGCGGCCTTGTCCGCCGACACCTTGCCGGTCGGCACCATGGCGTACTGCACGACCGTCAGCGGGTAGGCCCGCTGGTCGGCGGAGTAGGGGTTGTTCGACTCGCCGTAGGGCAGCAGCTGCGTCCCGGTCGCCGGGTCCACCGGCATGTCCGACACCGCGGCCTGGAACGAGCTGAGCGTCGGGGAGACGAAGGCGCCGGCCGGGTTCTGGAGCTGCGCCTCGGGGATGGAGTAGGCCTTCGCCTGGCCGGAGTCCATGATCGCGAACATGGTCCGCGCCCCGATCGGCTGCTTGGGCAGTCGGCGGTGCTCTCCGCTGGTCTCGGGGTCGGCCTGGAGCCCGCTCGGCTGGCCGTCCTGGAAGTCCCGCAGCACCTTGCTCAGGTTGGTCTGGAGCGGGTTCCACTCGTACTGCTTGAAGTGCTTGACGTGGTCGGCCAGTTCCGGCTTGCCGGGCTGCTGCACGAAGCCGGTGTTGTCCTGGCGGATGAGCTGGTCGACCGGAAAGCCCGTGAACTTCGGGCGCAGGTACTCGGTGCTGACCCGGGTACCCCACGGGTCGCGCTCACCCTCCAGGAACCGCGAAGCTTCGGGGTCGCCCGCGATCCACGAGGTCAGCCGGGTGGTGAGATCGGTGGCGGTGCCCAGCACGACCGGGAGGGAATCACCCGGGCTGGCACACGTCGGCCAGCTCAGTCCGCTCGCGGCCGGCAGCGGGTTCAGCTGGAGGAACTCCGGATCGTTGAAGATGCACGTCGGGTTGCCGTCGACCGACGCCATCCTGAAATCACCTCCGCTGTTCGACCGGTAGCTCTGCGTCAGCATCTTGGCCACCAACCGGGCATTGAGCTTCATGTCCCGGATCTGCCGGCCGCTCTTGTCGTTCACCCAGTACACGATCGAGATACCGGTCGTGGCGAGCGGCGTGTACACGTACGGCCGCGTCGGTGTGCCGCGGTCCGGCAGCGCGGTGAGGCCCATGTCCACTCGGCTGCCGTTCAGGAAGGAGTCCCGGGCCGCCGGCTCACCGCCCGAGGCACCCCACTGCACGGTCAGCGGGGACTGGCCGAGGCAGAGGCCGGTGATCCACTGCTGCATCGCGCGGCCGGCCATCTCCAGGCCGGAGGCGATCACATCGGGAGCGGCCTCCTTGCAGTCCTTGGGGGTCTCCGCGAAGGACAGCGGGATCTTGATGCGGTTCGCCCAGGCACACTGCTCACCCGAGGCGTCGAGGGTCAGCCAGTTCTCGGCCCGCGTGAAGACGGCATCCGAGGCAGCCGAGTTGTCAGCGTCCGCGATGTCCGCATCATGGTTGTCGCAGTTGGGGATGCCGTCGTTCACCTGGAAGAGGTCCACCGGGTCGCCGCCGTAGTTGGCCTCGACCACGAGGGAGCACTTGTGCGTGGCATCGCAGCCCAGCGACGGGCTCATCCGCGCCGAGCGGAGCTCGATGGACGTGCTGCCCGAACCGTCCGGACCGGTCACGGCGAGCGACATGTTGGTCGGGAGGTCCGGAGTGGTCGTCCCCGGCGCCGGCCTGGGCTGCTCGAACCCCTTCTCCGGGTCGGCGTTGTACAGCGAACTGCCGTAGCAGTCAGTGATCTTGGGGTCCTCGCCCCGACACTGGTAGACCCGGACGGCATAGAGGACCCGGTCGCCGCCCTCCTCCGCGAAGACGGGATTTCCCCCGGTCTTGGTCTTGCTCGGGGTGAAACCGCTCCAGGACACCTGGACGACCTGGTCCGTCAGGCTCTCCGTCTGGGAGACGGTGATGCTGCCGACACCCGGACCGTGGGTCTTGGGCCCCGGATTCCAGATCACCGGCCCGGGAACCGTCACCGCGGAGGAGGCGTGCGCCTCGGTGACCGTGCCCAGACCGAGCGGCACCGTGACCAGCGCCGCCGCCACGGAGAGCACGAGCCCCATGGCCGGTATCCGTCGGCGCCACCTCCCCCGCTCTCTCGGATCGGGTACGCGGAATCTCATGGCGGGCACCTCCGGGATGAACGAGCCGCCCCGGGGGGCGGCACGAGGGAATGGTCGCGCTCAGGCTGACGGCTCCGGTTGCCTACTATTCGGCCAGCCCTACATGGCCGGATCAGGTCGACCGGATGTACGAGAACACAACGCGACAACTCTGTACCGGAGTTGGGAACTCCGCATGCGAGCGGACCCGCGCCGTGGCGCGGGTCCGTCGAACGTGCGGCCCTATCTGAGGACGTGTCAGCCGGCCGGGGTGTAGGTCAGCTTGAAGGAGCCGATGGACTGGCCGGCCTTGAAGAAGTCGGTCTTGAGGTTGGTGTCCAGGTACTGCGCACCGTCGGCGTCGATCTGCAGGTCGGGCGCCACCAGGGTCTGGGTGGTGCCGGTCCGGGAGATGTCGGCGTCGCCGGTCGGGTCCAGCAGCTTGACGGTGGTGGTGCCGTTCACCGGCACGCCGGTCACGGTCCAGGTGGCGGCGTCGAACTTGAGCCCCCGGAAGGTGGCGCTCTTGCCGGTGAAGACGTTGACGAAGAGCAGGCCGCCGCCGAGCTCGACGCCGCCGACGTAGTTGGGCAGGTTGGCCTTGCCACCGGTCACCGGGAAGGTGGTGGTGATGCCGGTGGTGCTGTCGTAGGAGGGGGCGGCGGTCGGCAGCGGGATGACGACGATGCCGTTGAGCGCCTGGTCCCTCAGGAAGGTGGTGCTGGAGGTAACCACCGCGCTGCCGGTGGCCGGCGTGCTCGCCGGGGCCGTGTCGGCGACGGCCGCACCGCTCATGCCGGTCACGGCGAGAACGACGGCGGCACCGGTGGCGGCGAGACGGGCGCGGGTACGGGACATGCTGTGCTCCTTGGGAGAGGTGAAGGTCGTGCTGGGTGGTACGGGCGACCGGAAACGATCGCCCCTGCGGCCGGCCGCCCCGCACTGCCCGGCGGGAGACGGCGGCCGAAGATCTCTGTGCCCGCGAATCAGAAGTGCGTGGACACGCCGCAGCCGTTCGTCAGCTGCCGGAACCCATGGCTCTTGAGATCCGCGATGGCCGCGGGGTCCTTGCAGATCCAGCCGTTGGGCCCGAAGACTGCGCGGAGTTCGGCACTGCGGGCGGACGGGGTGAGCCAGTCCGTCTGTCGGAACACGTTGTAGAGAACCGTGAAGTACTCACTCTGGGCGAAACTCGCGCCGATGGTCTTCGCGGCGGTGTCGACGGCGGGCCACCCGTTGATGTCGCGAACGGTCAGCGGCCCCTGGGCGTCGGCACCCGCCGCCCGGCCGAAGTACGCCTGGCCGATGTAGTGGCCGATCGAGTACGGGACGATGACGTCATCGTCGTTCAGGACCGGGTCGGTGCCCTGGTTCGCCTCGACGCCGGAGACCACGCACGCGCCCGGCGTGAGCAGCACACCCCCGCCGACGGTCTTCATGAAGAACTCGCGGGTACCGGAGCCCGATGAGGGCAGCATCGGCTTGATGATCGTGTTGGGCAGCGACGGGTCGATCGCGCTCCAGGTGGTCTTGGCGCAGGTGTAGATGTCCTTCAGGTCGGCCGTGGTGAGGTTCGCGGGCGCGTGGCCTCCCGCCTTCGCCGCCCATGAGATCGCGTCCTTGCCGAAGGCCACGAAGTAGTCCGACGGCAGGTCACCGTCGTACAGGGTCCCCCGGTCGGCGCGGGCGAAGTCGACCGTGGTGTTGGTGTTGCCGTTGAGCGCCGCGATCCCCGCCCGGGTGTCGGCGGGGCGGTAGATCGCCGCCGCGCCGCTCTTCGGGACGATCTGCGCCGACCCGGTGGCGTCCCAGCTGTACAGCCGCGGCGACGTGGTGTCCCCCTTGCCGGCCAGGAAGGCGTTGTAGTCCGCCGAGAACTGGCTGAGCAGCGGCGCGGTGGTCTGCGTCCCCACCCCGACGATGTCGGTCGCCGCCGGCGTCCACGGGTCGGCCGAGGCCGTCCCCGTGCCGCCCAGCACGAGCGAGGTGGCGAGGGCGGTGCCCGCCAGAGCACTGGCGAAGGCCTTGCGCATGGTCGTGGTCCTTAGGGATCGCGAACGAGGTTCGAGCGGGTCGGGCTCGGCCGACGCCGCCGCGGGCGCCGGGCGGAACCCGGGGGATCCACTGGGCGATTCCGCACGCGACGGGCGGCAGCTGCGCGAAGCCGTGGCTCCTGACCGTCGCCCTGGCGACCGGGTCCGTGCGGGGCCACGCATGTGTCTGTTCCTTAACGGGTCGCGGAGGGGGGTCTGACGGAGGCCGGGCTCAGCTGGTGGTGCCGCAGGCGTTGACCGGAAGCCCCAGGAAGCCGTGGCTCTTGAAGTCGGCGGCGGCGGTGGCGCTCTTGCAGATCCAGCCGGTGATGCCGAAGATCCTCCGCAGCGCGGTCCCGCGCGCGTCGGTGGCCGCCCAGTCGGCCGCCCGGACCACGGTGTAGAGCACCCGGCCCCAGGCGGTCGCCGCGAAGGGGGCGTTGATGGACTGGTTCACCGTGTTCACCGACGCGATGCCGTCGATGGCGCGGACGGTCAGCGCTCCGGGCGCGTCGGAGCCGGTGCTGCGGCCGTAGTAGAACTGGCCGACGTAGTGGCCGACCGAGTACGGGACCAGCACGTCGTCGTCGTTCAGGACCGGGTCGGTGCCCTGGTTCTCCTGGACGCCGGTGGTGACGCAGGCGCCCGGGACGACCGGGGTGCCCCCGCCGATGGTCTTCAGGAAGAAGTCGCGCAGGCCGGAGCCGGTCTGCGGGAGGTACGGCTTGATGGTCGCGTTCGGCAGCGACGGGTCGATCTGCGCCCAGTTGGTCCTGACGCAGGTGTAGATGTCCTTCAGCTGCGCGGTGGTCAGGTTCGCCGGCGCGTGGCCCCCGGACTTCGCCGCCCAGGAGACCGCGTCCTTGGCGAGTGCCACGAAGGTGTCGGTCAGCGGGTCGGTGGGCAGCCGGCCACGGTCCATGCGGACGAAGTCCACCGAGCTGGGGACCGCGTGCAGGTGGGCGAGGCCGGTCGGGATCCCGGTCGGGCGGGCGACGGGCGGGGTCCCGGCCTTCAGGACGATCGGCGAGGTGCCGACGGCGTCGAAGCTGTACAGCCGCGGGGAGGTGGTGTCGCCCGCGGCGGTCAGGGAGGCGTTGTAGTCCGTGGAGAACTGGTTGAACAGCGGCGCGGTGGTCTGCGAGCCGACGCCGACGATGTCGCCGGGGTTCGGCACGACGGGCGGGTCCGCGAGGGCGGCGCCGCCGGTCAGACCGACCAGCGAGCCGGCGAGCGCGGCGACGGCGAGCGGCTTGCCCATGGTCTTTCGCATCTCTCTCCTGCTCTCTGTGCGGTGGCGGTGAACTGGCTCGGTCTCACGCGGTGCTGTGCCGTTCGGTGCGGTGCTGTGCCGTTCCTGCGGGCCGGCGGCCACGGGCGTGAGGCCCGTGGCCGCCGGGACGTGCGGTGGTTCAGGTGCGGGGTGGATCAGATGTGGGTGGAGACGCCACAGCCGTTCGCCAGGGCCAGGAAGCCGTAGCTCTTCAGGTCGGCGGCGGCGGTGGCGTTCTTGCAGATCCAGCCGTTGGCGCCGAAGATCGAGCGGAGCGCGACACCGCGGGCGGCGGTGGAGGTCCACTCGGACTGGCGGACCACGTTGTAGACCACGCGGGCGTAGTCGGTCTGGGCGAAGTTGGCGTCGATCGTCTTCGCGGTGGTGTCGATGGCGGTCACGCCGTTGACGTTGCGGACGGTCAGCGGGCCCTGGGCGTCGCTGCCCGCGGCGTGGCCGTAGTACACCTGGCCGATGTAGTGGGCGACGGAGTACGGGACGATGGCGTCGTTGTCGTTCAGGACCGGGTCGGTGCCCTGGTTCTCCTGGGTGCCGGAGACGACGCAGGCGCCCGGGGTGACCGCGACACCGGAGCCGATGGTCTTCAGGAAGTAGGAACGCGTGCCGGAGTCGGCCTGCGGGAGGAACGGCTTGATCGTGGTCGCCGGCCACGACGGGTTGATCGCGCTCCAGGTGGTCTTGGCGCAGGTGTAGATGTCCTTCAGGTCGGCCGTGGTGAGGTTGGCCGGGGCGTTGCCGCCCGCCTTGGCGGCCCAGGACACCGCGTCCTTGGCGAAGGCGATGAAGTAGTCGGTGGCCTGGTCGCCGGTCTGCGGGCCGCGCGAGGAGCGGGCGAAGTCGACCGTGGTGTTGGTGTTGTTCTCCAGGGCCTTGATGCCGGCGCCGGAACCGTTCGGGCGGGCGATCTGGGTCGCACCGGTCTTGGTGGCGACGATCGGGGTGGTGCCGGTCGCGTCCCAGCTGTACAGGCGCGGCGAGGTGGTGTTGCCGCTCGCGGTGAGGAACGCGTTGTAGTCGACCGAGAACTGGTTCAGGATCGCCTGGGTGGTGTCCGAGCCCACGCCGACGAAGTCGTTGGCGGTCGGCAGGGTCGGGAGGGTCGACGGGTCGGCGACGGCGGTGCCGCTCGCGACGGTGACGACCGAGGTGGCGATGGCGGCGGCGGCGAGCAGCTTGGCAGCGGTCTTGCGCATGTTCCTGTTCCTCCGGTGGGAGAGACGTACATCGCTTGCCCGGGTACTGGTTGTCAGTCCCGGGGCCGGGAGCCGCGTCCGCGGCGGCCCCTCTTCGGCAGTGCCGATCCTGTCGTTCGGCGCGGTTCCGTCGGAAGGGCGGCCGGTTGTCGCGGGCGATTGTCGATTTCTCGGTTCAGAGAGGTTTAGCAACAGGTCAGGATGGCCGCACGGGGGTGGAAAGCCGCAGGTCAGGGGCCGGTGACGTTCTTCTCCAGGTGGCGGCTCGGGGGGTTGCCGGATACCTGCGCTTCACCGGAAGAGGGGGAAACGGGGCGCGGCCCCGGGCCAACGCGAGAAGCCGCCCGAAGGCGGCTGGGGACGGCGGCGGACGGCCCGTCAGAACGGCCAGGCGTCGTCCCGTCCGGGGCGGCGCAGGTCCTGTCCCAGGCGCTGGAGTCCGGCGAGGAAGCCGGTGACGCCGGCCTGGCACTGGTCGCGGCGCAGATAGCCGCGGGCGCTGCGGGCCACCGGCCCGGCGGCGTCGGCGGCGCCCGGGCGGGTGGTGCGCACCGGCAGGTACGCCGTCCACACCCACAGCCGGGCCTCGGACTGGCCGACGGTACATCGCAGCGCGGCCCGCTCGATGATCAACTCGCGGACCGCCTCGGCGAGTTCCGCCTCACCGCGGTAGGTGCGCACGCCGACGCCGAGCTGCCGCCCGTTCGCCGCGCGCAGCGTCCAGGACAGCGCCCGGTCGCCGACCGGGACGGTCAGCAGCCGCGGCCCGCGCCGGTCAGTGGACATCGGACGTTCTCAACGACGGCCCCCGTTCGGAGAGTTCGGGCAGTTCCAGGGCAGGCTGCTTGGCCAGCAGCACCACGAAGCGCCGGAACGCGTTCTGGCAGGTCGCGTACCGCTCGTAGGCACGGCTGGACCGCACCTCCGGCAGGGTGCGCGACCCCGGGATCACCCAGATCCAGCCGATGCCGTCCCGGACGTGCGTGATCCGCGCGGTGAGCCCGTCCGCGACGGCCCGTAAGCCGTCGAAGCCGCGCTCCGCGTCCCCGGCCGTGTCGTACGCGGCCGGGGTGACGGCGACGACGCGTCCGTTCGGTGCTTTCAACTGCCAGCGGTACCGCCCGTCCGGCGCCCGTTCGGCCCGGAACCCCCCTCGACTTGCCCCTGCTGCGGTGTGACCGCGGCTCGACGCGTCCACTGCTCCCCCACAGTCCGGTTCCTCTCCGAGACGGGAGTAAAGCTATGTGTGCACACGAGAGCGCCGGAAGGCCACGAAATGCACAACTTGCTCCGTTGGCCGGGAAGTTCTCTCTCGTTAAACTTTCACCGAGTGCTCACGATCCGCGCGCCAACCGAACCCGGCATGGATCCCCGTCGTTCACGAACCGTTCGAACGCGCCCGGGAAGGATCCGACCGGTCGGACAGGCGTTCAGAGCCGGGCCGTCCAGCGCACCCGGGCGCCCCTGCCGTGCGGGCCGGGCTCGTGCCAGGCGTCGCCGCCGAGCGCCTCGGCGCGGCGCGCCAGGTTCCGCAGGCCGCTGCGCCTCCCGCCCTCGGGGATGCCGACGCCGTCGTCGGTGACGGTCAGCAGGACGCCGGGCCGCCCGCCCCGGTCCAGCGACTCCGGGTCCCCGCCGACCGGCCGGCCGCCGTTGTCCAGGTGCTCGGTCGCGTCGACCTCGACGCCGACCCGGGAGGCCCGGGCGTGCCGGGCCGTGTTGGACAGCATCTCCCGCAGCGCTGCCAGTAGTTGACGGCCGGTCTTCTCGCCGACCAGGCTCTCCACCGGGCCGACGAAGGAGACCGACGGCTTGAAGCCGAGCGCCGCCGCGGCCTGGCTGCACTCGCGCAGCACCCGGGTCCGCAGGGTGTCGGGCGCGTCGCCGTGGTCGTCGTGCTGGAGCGCGTAGATGGTGGTGCGGACCTCCTGGATGGTGGCGTCCAGCTCGTCCACCGCCTCTCCGATGCGGACCTTCACCTCCGGGACGATGGCACGCCGGGCGGCGCCCTCCAGCATCATGCCGGTGGCGAACAGCCGCTGGATGACCAGGTCGTGGAGGTCCCGGGCGATCCGGTCGCGGTCCTGGAAGACGGCGAGCCGCTGCTGGTCCCGCTGCCCCTCGGCGAGCCGCAGCGCGAGCGCGGCCTGCGAGGCGAAGGTCTCGGCGAGCTGCTTCTCGGCCTCGGAGAACGGCACCGCGCCGCGCGAGCGCCAGACGCAGAGCCCGCCGAGCACCCGGCCGGCGGCGATCATCGGCACCGCCAGCGAGGGCCCGAAGCTGCGGGCGAGCCGGATCACCACGGTCGGGTCGGTGGACATGTCGTCGAGGTGGACGCTCTCCCCCTTGAGGAGCTGCACCGCGACGCTGCCGGGCGGCATCAGCTCGCCCTGGAGGAACTCGGCCGCCTCCCCGCAGGCGTGGGCCACCCGCATCTGGCCGTCGACGGTCGGCAGCAGGATCATCCCGAGCGCCGCGTCCGCCAGCTCCCGGACCTGCTCGGCGGCGACGGTGAGCGCCACCTCCGCCTGGTCGGTGGAGAGCAGCGCGGTGGTGACGGCGGCCGCGCCGGCGATCCACCGCTCCCGGCGCCGGCCCTCCTCGTAGAGGCGGGAGTTCTCGATCGCCACGCCGGCCGCGGCGGCCAGCGCGTGCACCACCTGCTCGTCCTCGGGGGTGAAGGCACCGCCGCTGCGCTTCTCGGTGAGGTAGAGATTGCCGAACACCTCGTCGCGGATCCGGATCGGCTCGCCGAGGAAGGTCTTCATCGCCGGGTGGTGCGGCGGGAAGCCGTACGAGCGCGGGTCGGCGGTGAGGTCGGTGAGCCGCAGCGGCTCGGGCCGGTCGATCAGCGCGCCGAGGATGCCCCGGCCGACCGGCAGCTCGCCGATCTCCCGGACGGTCTCCTCGTCGACGCCGACGTGGATGAAGTCCTGCAGCCCGTGGCCCCCGGGCGCGACCACCCCGAGCGCGGCGTACCGGGCGTCCACCAGCTCGGCGGCCCCGGCGGCGATCCGGTGCAGGGTGGCGTGCAGGTCGAGTCCGGAGCCGACCGAGACGACGGCCTCCAGCAGCCGCTGCATCCGGTCGGTGACGGCCGCCGCCGACTGCAGCCGCTCCGACACCTCGGTGACCAGGGTGTCCAGCCCGAGCGAGGAGATCTCGGGCACCCGGTGCGGCGCGGGGTCGGGCACCGGTTCCGGCGGGGTGAAGTCCGGCAGGTCTGGCGTGGGGTCCATGGTGAAGAGCGTAGTTTGTACGGTTTTCGACTGAAGTAGCGACGCGACGGGCCGACCGGCCCGCCCGCCCCGGCTACCCGACCGCGAGCGGCACCCCGTCGGTCTCCCGTTCGCGTTCCCGCATCCCCCGCAGACGGCCGTCCGGGCGGGCGAGCAGCTCGGACCAGCGGCCGCGTTCGACGACCCGGCCGGCGTCCAGCACCAGGACCTCGTCGACGGTGCCGTCGTCCAGGCCCGCCAGGCGGTGGGTGATCAGCACGGTGGTGCGGCCCGCGGTGGCGGTGAGCAGGTCGGCGGTGAGGGCGTCGGCGGTGGGCAGGTCGAGGTGTTCGGCGGGCTCGTCCAGGACGAGCACCGGGAAGTCGGCGAGCAGCGCGCGGGCCAGGGCGAGCCGCTGGCGCTGGCCGCCGGAGAGCCGGGCGCCGTGCTCGCCGACCATGGTGTCCAGGCCCTCCGGCAGGCTCTCGGTGAAGTCCAGCAGCCGGGCGGCGGCGAGGGCGGCGCGCAGCTCGTCCTCCTCCGCGTCCGGCCGGGCGAGCCGGAGGTTCTCGCGCAGCGAGCTGTCGAAGACGTGCGCGTCCTGGGCGCAGAGCCCGATCACCCGGCGGACGTCCTCCCCGGTGAGCTCCCGGCTGTCCACGGCCTGCGGGCCGCCGGCGGCGAGCACGACGCTCCCGGCGTCCTGGTCGAGGAAGCGCAGCAGCGCCTGGGCGAGGGTGGTCTTGCCGGAGCCGGACGGGCCGACCACCGCGATCCGCCGGCCCGCGGCGAGGTCGAGGTCGACGCCGGCCAGCGCGTCGGTGTCCTGGCCGGGGTGGCGGGCGGTCAGCCCCCGGACGGCGATCGGCAGCGGCCGCTCGGGCAGGTCCTTCGGCGCGGCCGGTTCGGCGACCGCGGCGGGCGCGTCCAGCACCTCGTCGAGCCGGGCCGAGGCGGCCAGGCTGCGCCGGCGGGCCTGGACGGCGAGCGGCATGCCGGTGACGGCCTCGAAGGCGGCCAGCGGGGTGAGCACCACCACGGCCAGGCAGACCGGGGCGAGCGCCCCGGACTCGACGCCGCGCAGGCCGACGGCCGCGGCGGCGGCCACGGTGAGGCCGGTGAGCAGGGTGATCAGCCCGGTGCCGAGCGCGGCGGTGGCGGCCGAGCGGGCGGCCAGCCCGGTCAGCGCGCCGTCGGCGGCGCGGACGGCGGCCAGCCGGCGGGGCAGCGCACCGGCCACGGTGAGCTCGGCCGTCCCGCTGAAGGCGTCCAGCACGGTGGTGGCGAGCTCGCCGCGGGCCGGGGCCTGGCGGCGTTCGGCGGCGGCCGACCAGCGGGCGGCCAGCGCGGGCACCACCAGGCCGGCGAGCAGCAGGCCGGCGCCGAGCACCAGCCCGGCGGCGGGCAGGAAGGCTCCCATCGCGACGGCGGCGGCCAGCGAGACGACCGCGGCCACGGCGGCCGGCAGCCGCCAGCGCAGGTAGTGGTCCTGGACGGCGTCGACGTCGGCGACCAGCCGGGAGAGCAGGTCGCCGCGCCGGAACGCGGGCAGCGCGGCCGGGGCGAGCGCGGTGAGCCGGCGGTAGACGGCGGCGCGCAGGGTGCCGAGGGTGCGCAGCACGGCGTCGTGCGAGACCAGCCGCTCGGCGTAGCGGAAGACGCTGCGGCCGATGCCGAAGGCGCGCACCGAGGTGACGGCCATCATCAGATAGAGGACCGGCGGCATCTCGGAGGCGTAGGAGATGAGGTAGCCGGAGGTGGCCATCAGCGCGACGGCGCAGCCGAGCGCCAGGGCGCCGAGGAGCACGGAGAGGGCGAGCCGGGGCTTGACGGCGTCCGGGCCGGGCGCCGGGCCGTCCTGCGGCGCCGCCGGGGTGGGCCGGCCGCGGTGCGCGAGGGCGGGGACGGCCGCCGGGGAGCCCGGGGAGGCCGGGGGAGCGGCGGGGCCGTCCAGCCGGACCCGCCGGTCGGCGGCGGCCAGCAGTGCGGGCCGGTGCGCGACCAGCAGCACGGTGCGGGCCGGGTCGGCGGCCAGCGCCCGGACGGTGTCCACCACGGCCGCCTCGGAGGCGCCGTCGAGGTTGGCGGTGGGCTCGTCGAGCAGGACCAGCGGCCGGTCGTCGGCGAGCAGCACCCGGGCGAGCGCGAGCCGCTGGCGCTGGCCGGCGGAGAGCCCGGCGCCGTCCTCGCCGAGGCGGGTGTCCAGCCGGGTGACGAAGTCGAGGGCGTGCGCCGAGCGCAGCGCCGTCCACAGCTGCTCGTCGGTGGCCTCGGGCCGGTAGAGCCGCAGGTTGTCGCCGACGGTGGCGGCGAACAGGTGCGGGTGCTGCGGCACCCAGGCGATCTGCCGCCGCCAGCTCGCCGGCTCCAGGTCGGCCAGGTCGTGGACGCGACCGTCGGCGGCGGTGATCCGCACGGTGCCGGCGTCCGGGGCGGTGAGGCCGAGCAGGACGCCGAGCAGGGTGGACTTGCCGGCGCCGGACGGGCCGGTGAGCGCGACGCTCTCGCCCGGCCGCAGCACCAGCGCCGCGTCGTCGAGGGCGGGCGCGGTGCGGTCGGGGAAGCGCACGGTGAGGCCGTCGGCCTCGACGACGGCCCCGGCGAGGTCCGGCGCGGGCACCGTGCCGGCGGCCGGGAGCGGGGTCTCCAGCACCTCGAAGATCCGGTCGGCGGCGGTCAGGCCCTCGACGCTGGAGTGGTAGAGCGCGCCGACCTGGCGGATCGGGAAGTAGACCTCGGGGGCGAGGATCAGGATCAGCAGCCCGGTCTCCAGGTCGAGGCTGCCGTTCACCAGCCGGAAGCCGATCGAGACGGCGACCAGCGCGACCGAGAGGGTGGAGAGCAGTTCCAGGGCGAAGGAGGAGATGAAGGCGATCCGCAGGGTGCGCAGGGTGGCCCTGCGGTAGTCGGCGGTGATCCGGGCGATGGTGGCGGCCTGGGCGCGGGCCCGGTTGAAGACCTTGAGCGTGGGCAGCCCGGCGACCACGTCGAGGAAGTGGTGGGAGAGCCGGGCGAGGGTGGTCCACTGGCGGTCCATCCGGGCCTGGGTGGCCATCCCGATCAGCACCATGAACAGCGGGATCAGCGGCAGGGTGCCGGCGATGACGGCGGCCGAGGTGGCGTCGGCGCCGACGATCCGCAGCAGCACGGTGGCCGGGACGACCACCGCCAGCGCCAGCTGCGGCAGGTAGCGGGCGAAGTAGTCGTCGAGCGCGTCGACGCCCCGGGTGGCGAGGGCGGTGAGTTCGCCGGTGCGCCGGCCCGCCAGGTGGGCCGGGCCGAGCGCGGTGGCGTGGTCGAGCAGCCGGCGCCGCAGGGTGGACTTCACCCGGGCGACGGACCGGTGCGCGGTGAGTTCGGTGAGCCAGCCGACCAGCCCGCGCCCGATCGCGGTGAGCACCAGCAGCGCCAGCGGCGCGGTGAGCTCGTCGAGCCCGGCCCGCTGCTGGAAGCCGCGGACCACGATGTCGGCGATCAGGCCCGCCTGGGCGACCACCAGGGCCGCGTTCGCCGCGCCCAGCAGGACGGTTCCGGCGAGGAAGGCCCGGGTGGTGCGGGCGTACCCGAGGAGTCGGGGGTCGACCGGCTTCATGGCGTCAGGCCTTGTCGAGGGCGGCGGCCGGGTCGTGCCCGGGGATGTGCTGGACGCCGATCCGCTTGCGGAAGACCCAGTACGTCCAGCCCTGGTAGAGCAGCACGAGCGGGGTGAAGATCACCGCCACGATGGTCATCAGCTTGAGCGTGTAGGCCGAGGAGGCCGCGTTGCTCACGGTCAGGCTCCAGTCCGGGTTCAGCGTGGACGGCATGACGTCGGGGAAGAGCGAGAGGAAGAGCATCGCGACGGCGGCCACGATGGTGACGCCGGAGAGGACGAACGCCCAGCCCTCGCGGGCCACCTGGTTGGCGGCGAGCGCGCCGACCAGCGCGAGCACGGCGATCACCAGGGCGGCGAGGCTCCAGCCGTTGCCGTGGTCGGCCTGGGTCCAGATCAGGAAGACCGCGGCGAGCGCGGCCGTCGCCAGTCCGGTGCGCAGGGCGGTGGCCCGGGCCCGCTCACGGATCTCGCCGACCGTCTTGAGCGCGGCGAACACCGCGCCGTGGAAGGTGAACAGGACGAGCGTCACCAGGCCGCCGAGCAGCGCGTACGGGTTGAGCAGGTCCCAGAAGGTGCCGACGAAGTTCTTCTGCGCGTCGATGTCGACGCCGCGCACGATGTTGGCGAAGGCGACGCCCCAGAGGAAGGAGGGGATCAGCGAGGTCCAGAAGATCGCCTCCTCCCAGTTGCGCTGCCAGCGCGGCTCGGGCCGCTTGGCCCGGTACTCGAAGGCGACACCGCGGACGATCAGGCAGACCAGGATGATCAGCAGCGGGATGTAGAAGCCGCTGAACAGGGTGGCGTACCAGTCGGGGAAGGCCGCGAAGGTGGCGCCGCCGGCGGTCAGCAGCCAGACCTCGTTGCCGTCCCAGACCGGGCCGATGGTGTTGATCAGCACCCGCCGCTCGGTGGTGTTCCGGGCCAGCGTCCTGGTCAGGATGCCGATGCCGAAGTCGAAGCCCTCCAGGAAGAAGTAGCCGATCCAGAGGACGGCGATCAGGACGAACCAGACGTCGTGAAGTTCCATGGTGTGTCGGTCCTATCGATCCTCAGGGGCCTCAGTAGGCGAAGGCGAGCGGCTTGTCGGCGTCGTCGTCGGAGGCCGGACCGCGCAGGGACGGGTCCTTGGCGGGCGGCTGCTCGTCGGTCGCCGGTCCGGCCTTGGCGTACTTCACCAGCAGCTTGACCTCGATGACGGCGAGGATCGCGTACAGCGCGGTGAAGGTGGCCAGCGCGCCGATCTGGGTGCCGACGCTCACGTTGGGCGAGACGGCGCTGGCGGTGGTCATCAGTCCGAAGACGGCCCAGGGCTGGCGGCCCATCTCGGTGAAGATCCAGCCGAAGCTGTTGGCGATCAGCGGGAAGCCCATGGTGAGGATGCCGATCCGCCAGCTCCACTTGGTGAGGAAGGGGCCGAGCTCCCGCTTCGGGGTGAGCATCAGCCTCGGCACCTCGTCGTCGCCGGTGCGGAACTCCGGGGCCAGGAAGCGCTTCTTCCGGGTGGTCCAGAGTCCGATCAGGCCGGCCACGAAGGAGGTCATCCCGAAGCCGATCATGAGGCGGAAGCCCCAGTAGGTGACGAAGATGCTGGGGATGTAGTCCTTGGGGTCGCCGCCGAACCGGGCGGCCTCGGCCGCGGCGGTGTCGTTGATGCCGGGGACGGCGGAGCTGAAGTCGCTGTTGGCGAGGAAGGACAGCGCGGCGGGGATCTCCAGCTCGACCGAGTTGTGGCCCTTGCCGACGTCGCCGACCGCGAAGATCGAGAACGGCGCGGGGGCCTTGGTGTCCCAGAGCGCCTCGGCGGCGGCCATCTTCATCGGCTGCTGGCGGAACATGACCTTGGCGAGCTGGTCGCCGCTGAGCGCGGTGCCGAGGCCCGCGATGACCGCGAGGACCAGGCCGAGCCGCAGCGAGGTGCGCATCGCGGCGACCCGCTTGGGGTTGGCGCTCTCCGGCTTGCGCTTGGCCTTCCAGAGGTGGAAGGAGGCGATGCCGACCACGAAGGCCGCACCGGTGAGGAAGGCGGCGGTCAGGGTGTGCAGCACGACGGTGACGGTGGTGTCCTGGAACAGCACCCGCGCGATGTCGTTGAGCTGGGCCTTCCCGGTGACCGGGTCGATCGCGTAGCCGACCGGGTGCTGCATCCAGGAGTTGGCCGCCAGGATGAAGTAGGCGGAGAGCACCGTGCCGAGCGCGACCATCCAGATGCAGGCGCAGTGCAGCTTGCGCGGCAGCTTGTCCCAGCCGAAGATCCACAGGCCGATGAAGGTCGACTCGAAGAAGAAGGCGATCAGCGCCTCCATCGCGAGCGGGGCGCCGAAGACGTCACCGACGAAGCGGGAGTAGTCGGACCAGTTCATGCCGAACTGGAACTCCTGGACGATGCCGGTGACCACGCCCATCGCGATGTTGATCAGGAAGAGCTTCCCCCAGAACTTGGTGGCGTGGAAGTACTTCTCCTTGTCCGTCCGCACCCACGCGGTCTCCAGCCCGGCGACGATCGCGGCGAGGCTGATGGTGAGCGGGACGAAGAGGAAGTGGTAGACGGTGGTGATGCCGAATTGCCATCGCGCGATGGTCTCGTGAGCGATTGCCAGTTCCACGTCGCCCTCTCTCCAACCGACCCTCTGAGGTCATATTTCAGACAAACTTCATATATAGCCGGAGACCGCTGCTCAAGCGCGCAAGCTTGTCCGCTTGTGAACGTGAACACGTTCACAAGCACAGTATCCATCACCCTTACGCGGGAGATGCGGGCGGGGTGGTGTTCGACCCGTGGCTGACCAGCGGCGATGCCGTGCGCACAGTCTGTAAGGACACCCGCCCGGCCACAACGAGCGGCCGGGCGGGTGGGGTGGGGAATGTGGACGATCCGTAGCATTGACAGCCGCCGGGTCATCCAGGGCGGCCTGGTCGGGCCGGCCGGGCGGGACGGCCACTCCCCCCGGCGCCGGATGGCTGCCGCAGGCGGTCCGCCGGCGTCCTCCGCGCCCGCGTGCCAGACTTCCGGCCCATGCGAACGATCGTCGAAGCGATGGCCGGACGGCTGGCCGAGGTGCCGGGCGTGGTCGGCGTGATGCTGGGCGGCAGCCGGGCCCGGGGCGAGCACCGGCCGGACTCGGACTGGGACTTGGGCCTCTACTACCGCGGCGACCTCGACCTGGACGCGCTGCGCGCGGTGGCGGGACCGGGGATCGAGGTGGCCGGTCCGGGCAGTTGGGGGCCGTGGGTCGACGGCGGCGCCTGGCTCACCGTCGAGGGCCTCGGCCGGGTGGACTGGATCCTGCGCGACCTCGACCGGGTCGACCGGGTCCGGGCCGACTGCCTGGCCGGCCGCTACGAGGTGGGCGTCCAGGCCGGCCACCCGCTCGGCTTCTGGTCTCCCTGCTACGTCGGCGAGTTGGCGCTCGGCCGGATCCTCGCGGACCCGTCCGGTGAGCTGACCCGGCGTCAGCCCGGCTACGCCGTCTACCCGGAGCCACTGCGGACCGCCCTGACCGGGAGCGCCTGGGAGGCCGGCTTCCTGCTCGACGGCGCCGCCAAGGGCGCCGCCCGCGGCGACACCCTGTACGTCGCGCTCTGCCTCTCCCGCGCCGTCGGTGTCCTGGTGCAGGCGCTGTACGCGGCCGACCGCCGCTGGTGCCTCAACGAGAAGGGCGCCCTCGCCGTCGCGGCGACCCTGCCCGGCGCCCCGGACGGCTTCGGCCCGCGCGCCCGCGCCCTGCTCGCCGCCCCCGGCGACGGGCCGGCCGCGCTCACCGCCACCGTGGCCGCCGCCCGGACCCTGGTCGCCGACACCGAGGCCGCGTTGCGCATCTAGGCGCGGCCGAGGAGCTGGGTGCCGGAGGCGGAGGGGGCGCGGGCGGTGAAGTAGTCGACGAAGCCGCGCAGGAACTCCGCCGCGGTGATGACGCCGTCCCCGTCGGTGTCCAACTGGCGGAAGCCGTGGGAGAGCTCGGCCGGATGCACCCGCCGGCCGTCGAACAGCACCCGGTACTCGGCGAAGTCCAGCAGGCCGTCCCCGTCGGTGTCGGCCGCCGCGAACACCGCCCGCAGCGCGGGCAGCAGGCCGCCCTCCAGGTACGCCGGGTCGCGGTCGCAGCCGGCCAGCGTCGCGGCGACGTACTCCTCCCGGCTGATCCGGCCGTCGCCGTCGGCGTCCATGCTCGTCCGCAACTGCTCCCACCACGCCTCGAACGCGGCGTACACCCGGGCCTCGCCGTCCTCGGGGAGTTCCAGCTGCCAGCAGACGTTGTGCGCCATCGCCTGCAGGTCGCGGGCGGTGAGCCAGCCGTCCCCGGTCTGGTCGAGGACCTCCCGGAAGAACCGGTCCAGCCGGGGCGGCCGGGTGTCCTGGCGCGGCATCCGGCGGGGCCGGGACGGCGGGCGCCCGCCCGGGGCGCGGTAGCGGTAGCGGTCCGGCAGCCTGGTCAGCACCGCCCGGCCGCCGCGGTGCAGCAGCCCGGACAGCAGCGCCCCCCGGCGGGTGCGGACCAGGCCGAACCGCTCGCGGTACGCCGCCGGGAGGTCCGCGACGGTCAGCTCGGTGACCACCCCGGCCACCAGCGACCGCAGCACCCGCCAGCCGGCCGGCCCGAGGAAGCGCAGCCGGCGCGGGCAGGGCGCCTCGTGCAGCATGTCGTACAGCAGGTGGCGCGCCGTCCCGGTGAACTCCAGCCGCTCGGCGGTCGTCCGCCGCAGATAGCCGGGCAGCTCGGCGGCGGTCGCCGGCAACTCACCTGCGGGCAGCCCGAACACCGCTGCGATCTCGGCGAACTCCCGGTAGAGCACGTCGAGTTCGGCCGCCGTGTACGGTTCCCCGCTCAACTCCCGCATGGCGGCGACCGCTTCGAACAGGGTGAGGAGCACCCAGGCCCGGGTGGCCGGGTCCTGGGCGTCGTACCCCCGGCCGTCCTCGGTGGTGCCGCGGATCCGCCGATGTGCCCGGTCGAGCCGCTTGACCTCGCGCCAGAGCTGCTCCTGGTCGGACTGGAAGAGCCGCCGCCCGCTGCCGAGGGTGTGCTCGATCCGGCGCCAGGGGTGGCCGCGGTAGGTGGAGTGCTCCTCCATCCCCGCCGCGACCACCGGATGGGAGGCCTGGAGCACCAGCAGCCGCCAGGCGACGAGGACGATCCGCCACTCCGAGAGGTCCCGGCGGAAGGACACCTCGGGACGTGGTGCCGACGCTGCCGAGGCGGTCGACGCTGCTGACGCTGCCATCCGGGAATCTCCTGGGGCTTGCGGGATCTTCGCGTACGGGCGAGGCCCTTCCCGGCCGTCCGACCGGAAAAACTAGCCGCAGGATTGGTCAGACAGTCCTACTTGGCAGTGACTGTCACCTCCGCGAGGTCCGCGAGGTCCGCCGTGTCCAGGCGCAGCGCGGCCGCGGCGGTGTTCTCCTCCAGGTGGGCCGGCGAGGAGGTGCCCGGGATGGCGAGGATCGCCGGCGAGAGGGACAGCAGCCAGGCCACCATCACCTGGGCCCGGGTGGCGCCGTGCCGCTCGGCGACCCGGCGCAGCGCCGGGTGGTCGGGCACGCCGGTGCCGCCCAGCGGGTAGAACGGGACGAAGGCGATGCCCCGCTCGGCGCAGTCGGCCAGCAGCCGCTCGTCGGCCTCGTCGTGCTCCAGCACGCTGAACCGGTTCTGCACCGCGACCACCGGGGCGAGCGCCTCCGCCTCGGCGAGCTGGGCCGCGTTCACATTGCTGACGCCCAGCCGGTGGATCAGCCCCTCCTCGCGCAACTCGGCCAGCGCGGCGAAGGGCTCGGCGATCGAGGACTGGCTGGGCATCCGGCGCAGGTAGACCAGGTCGAGCCGGTCCACGCCGAGCTCGCGCAGATTGCGGTGGACCGCCGCGCGCAGGCCGTCCCGGTCGGCCGGGTCCATCCAGCTGCCGTCCGGCTCGCGGCCGGGGCCGACCTTGGTGGCGATCACCAGGTCGTCCCGGTAGGGGTGCAGGGCCCGCCGGATCAGGGCGTTGGCGGAGACGTCGCGGAAGAAGTAGAACCAGGCGGTGTCGATGTGGTCGATGCCCAGCTCCACCGCCCGGCGCAGCACCCGCAGGCTCTGTTCCGGGTCGCAGGCGGGGCCCTCCCAGTCGCGGGAGGGCAGTTTCATCGCGCCGAAGCCCATCCGGGACACCGGCCGTTCGCCGCCGAGGAGGAAGGTGCCGGCCGCGGCGGCGGCGGGGGCGGGGGCGGGAGCCTGGGGAGTCGTCATGCCCTCCACCCTCGCCCGGGCTCGCCGGAGCGCCGTCCGATCTGGCAGCTTCTTGCCATGAGCACCGATCGGATCATCACCCTGCACGGCGAACGCGAGCTCGTCCAGCGGGCCGGCCACCTGTTCCTCGCCTCGCGCGAGGAGTTCCTGGTCGCCGCCGCCGATCTGCTGACCTGGTCGGCGGGCGTCAACGCGGCCTTCCGGGAAGGGAAGCGGCCGCACGTCGTCCCCGGACTGACCATGCGCAAGCTGTACAGCCGGCGCGCCCTCGCCGACCCGGAGTCGCACCGGCGGCTGCGGCGGATCGCCGCGAGCGGCATCGAGGTCCGGATCTCCGACGGGCCGATCGCCCGGGAGGCCATCGTCATCGACCGCCGCACCGCGATCCTGGCCGGCGCCCCGGTGCGCGGCGTCCTCACCTACACCGTGGTGCGGACCCCGGAGGTCGTCGACGGCGTGCGCTCGCTGTTCCGCGCCACCTGGGAGACCGCCACCGACCTCGCGGACTGCGCCGCCCCGCCGCCCCCGCTGACCGACCAGTCCCGCCACATCCTGCGCACCCTCGCCGCCGGCCACACCGACGAGGCCGGCGCCCGCCTCCTCGGCGTCTCGCTGCGCACCTACCGCCGCCGGGTCGCCGAGCTCATGACCGCCCTCGGCGCCACCTCCCGGTTCCAGGCCGGCCTGCTCGCCCAGAGCCTGCTGACCGAGCCGGCCGGCCCCCGCTGATCACCGCTGTTCGCCGCTGATCCCCGCCGGTCCCCGGGAGGTCAGCGCTGGTGGGGGAGTTCGAGGCGGAAGGTGGCGCCGGTGCCGGGGGCGGTGTGGAGGGTGAGGGCGCCGCCGTGGGCGTGGGTGAGGGCGGTGGCGATGGCGAGGCCCAGGCCGGCGCCGCCGCGCCGGTCGTGGCGGCTGCGGGAGGCGTCGACGCGGTAGAAGCGGTGGAAGACCAGGGCCGCCTGGTCGGCGGTGAGGCCGGGGCCGGAGTCGGCGACCTCCAGCAGGCAGAGGCCCCCGTCGGTGCCCACGCCGATCCGCACCGCGGTGCCGGGCGGCGTGTGCTTGACGGCGTTGCCGACCAGGTTGGTGACCACTTGGCGCAGCCGGGCCTCGTCGCCGAGGACCGGCGCGGGCCCGGGCGGGCCGTCGCCGGCCGGGCCGGTGAGCGCGACCGGGCGGCTCGGGTCGAGCGCGGTGAGGTCGTGCAGGGCGTCGGCGGCGAGGGTGCGCAGGTCCATCGGGGCGAGGTCGAGCGGGCGTTCCTCGTCGAGCCGGGCGAGCACCAGCAGGTCCTCGACCAGGGCGCCCATCCGCACCGCCTCGTTCTCGATCCGGCCCATGGTGCGCCGGACGTCGGACTCGGCCGGCAGGGCGCCCATCCGGTACAGCTCGGCGAAGCCGCGGATGCCGGCCAGCGGGGTCCGCAGTTCGTGCGAGGCGTCCGCGACGAACCGCCGCATCCGGGCCTCGGACTCCGCGCGGGCGGCGAACGCGGACTCGATCTGCGCCAGCATGCCGTTCAGCGCGATGGAGAGCCGGCCGACCTCGGTGTGCGGCGGGAGTGCGGGCATCCGGTGGGAGAGCTCGCCGGCGGCGATCAGCTCGGCGCCCTCCTCGATCCGGCGCAGCGGCCGCAGCCCGGTCCGGACGGCGAAGAAGCCGAGCACGGCGATCAGCACCAGGACCGCGCCGCCGATGCCGAGGAAGGCGGTGCGCAGCCGGGCGACGGTGCCGTCGACGTCCTCCCGGGAGACGGCGACCATCACGTACGCGGAGCTGGGCGCGGGCGCGGCGAAGACGCTGGCCGGGGCGTTCTGCTGCCGCTGCACCGGCAGGACCAGCGCCCGCCAGCGGTACCGGCCGCCGCGCTGGTCGGGCAGGTCGAAGGGGCTGTCGGGATCGACCTTGGCGGGGTCGAAGCCGGCCAGCTGCGGCGCCGGGTCGCTCTCGGCGACCGGCTGGCGCACCACGAACTGCACCTTGCCGTCGGCGGACAGGTACTGGACCAGGTACTGGCTGGGCAGCGTCGCCAGGTACTGGGTGGTGCCGCGCTTGCCCCCGACCGCCGGCTGCTGCTGCTTGGCCTCCGGCCAGTTGAGCCGGGACGGCGCGCGGCGGGCGAGCGGTTCGCCGTAGCGCTCCAGCTGTTCGTCGAGCCGCTGCACCAGCTGGTGCCGGACGCTGCCGAGCACCACGGTGTCGCTGATCACCAGCCCGGTGGTGACCAGCACGAGCAGAAGCACCAGCAGCCGGGCGCGCAGCGACAGCCGGCCGAGGCGGCGGGGGCGGCGGGGCAGGGCGATCTTCACGTCCGTGGTGCTCGGCCCGGCTCAGCCCTGCGGCGGGCGGCGCAGGGCGTAGCCGATGCCGCGCACGGTGTGGATCAGCTTGGCCCCGTGCGCCGGGCCGGAGTCGAGCTTGCGGCGCAGGTAGGAGATGTACGACTCGACGATGGAGAGGTCGCCGCCGAAGTCGTAGGCCCAGACGTGGTCGAGGATCTGCGCCTTGGAGACCACCCGGCCGACGTTGGCCATCAGGTAGTGCAGCAGCTTGAACTCGGTCGGGGAGAGCGCAACGACGCTGCCGCCACGGGTGACCTCGTGGGCTATCGGGTCGAGGACGAGGTCGGCGACGATCAGCCGGCCGTCCTCGGCCGGCCCGCCGGAGCGGCGCAGGATGGCCCGGATCCGGGCGATCAGCTCCTCCAGGCTGAACGGCTTGGTCACGTAGTCGTCGGCGCCCGCGGCGAGCCCCTGGACCTTGTCGCCGACCCCGTCCTTGGCGGTGAGGAAGAGCACCGGCAGGTGGTCGCCGGGGTGCCCGTGGACCGGGCCCGCGATGAGCCCGCGGCTGGTCTGCTCGCGCAGCCGCTCGACGACGGTGAAGCCGTCGAGGTCGGGCAGCATCACATCGAGGACGACCAGGTCCGGACGGTCGGCGGCGATCAGCTGGAGCGCCTCGGCCCCGGTCGCGGCGGAGGCCACCCGGAAGCCGGAGAACCGGAGCGAGGCGGACAGCAGTTCGCGGATGTTCGGTTCGTCGTCGACGACGAGGAGGTAGGCCTCCCCCGGGCCGCCGCTGCTCACCGCCGGGGTTCCTGGTGTCGACACAGTGCCTTGCACGGGGGTTCCGCCTCCCGGTCGGACGATGGCGTTCAGCTTGAGGCTAGCCCGGGGAGGCTATGGGCCATCGATGAATGTTGGATTAACACCTTATCGGGCGGTTTTGTACGGACGGACCCACGGGGCGGGCCTCGATGGTGTGCGCACGGACCCGGACGCCCCGGAAACGGCGCGGCGGAGCGGGCGGCCCCACCGGGCCGTCCCGCTCCGCCGCGCACGGAGGAAGGGTCACAGCTCCTTGCGGAACGCCTCCGCCACCGTGAGGAAGATCGAGTTGCCCTCGACCTCGCCGATCGAGATCCGGACACCCTCCGGGAACGGGCGGACGATCACGCCGGCCTCGGCGCACGCCGCCGCGAACTCCTGCGAGCGCTCGCCGAGTTCCAGCCAGACGAAGTTGGCCTGCGAGTCCGGGATCTCCCAGCCCTGGGCGCGCAGCCCGGCCACCACCCGGGCGCGCTCCTCGACCAGCGCGTCCACCCGGACCATCAGGGCGTCCTCGGCGCGCAGCGAGGCGACGGCGGCGTCCTGGGCGAGCTGGGTGACGCCGAACGGCACCGCGGTCTTGCGCAGGGCGTTGGCGACCGGCTCGTGCGCGATCGCGAAGCCGACCCGCATCCCGGCCAGGCCGTAGGCCTTGGAGAAGGTGCGCAGCACGCAGACGTTGGGGCGGTCCCGGTAGAGGTCGATGCCGTTGGGCACCTCGGGGTCGCGGATGAACTCGATGTACGCCTCGTCGACGACGATCAGCACGTCGGCCGGGACGGCGTCCAGGAAGCGCTCCAGCTCGGCGCGGTGGATCACGTTGCCGGTGGGGTTGTTGGGGTTGCAGACGAAGATCAGCCGGGTCCGCTCGGTGATCGCGGCGAGCATCGCGTCCAGGTCGTGGTCACCGCCGGCGGTGAGCGGCACCGGGACCGGGGTGGCGCCGGCGACCTGGGTGATGATCGGGTAGGCCTCGAACGAGCGCCAGGCGAACATCACCTCGTCGCCCGGACCGGCGGTGGCCAGGATCAGCGACTGGGCCACACCGACCGAGCCGGTGCCGGTGGCGATGTGCTCGGTGGGCACGCCGAAGCGCTCGGCCAGCACGGCGGTCAGCTCGGTGACGGCCATGTCCGGGTAGCGGTTGAGCTTGCCGGCCGCCGCGACCGCCGCCTCCAGGACGCCGGGCAGCGGCTCGTACGGGTTCTCGTTGGACGACAGCTTGTAGGCGTCGGCGCCGGCGGGCTTGCCCGGCTTGTACGTGGGAATGCCGTCCAGGGTCGGCCTGAGGCGGGGCCCCTGTGCTGCGGTCACGGTCGGTCTCCTTCTGTTCTTCCGCTGCGTTCGCCCGCCACGGTCGGGATCGCCGCCGTGCCCGGGAGTCGGAACGCACCCGGTCCACCCCGGTCGGGTGCCCTGAACATAACCGATCGCACTCACCCTTAGGAGTGAGATGCCCGGTCGGGTTACAGGTGCAGATCAGCCATTCTGCTGGGTTCCTATGGCACATGTCAGAGGTAAACCGGCTGGTTCCGTCCGGAGATCAAAGGGGCGCACACGGGCTCACTCATGGAGAAACGTATCTCCACAGGCTCCCAATGCGCCGGTCACAGACCCTTGTCAGGAGCCATACGATCGGTCCGCCATGACAGCAGCAGCCAACCAGAGCGGTCGGCGTCCCACCACCTCACGGCGTCTGGAGCGGGCCGGCATCCGGGATGTGGCAGCAGCCGCCGGAGTGTCGATCACCACCGTCTCCGACGCGCTGAACGGGAAGGGCCGCCTGCCCGACGAGACCAGAAGCCGGGTGCGCGAAGTCGCCGAGCGCCTCGGCTACCGCCCCTCGGCGGCCGCCAGAACCCTGCGCACCGGACGGTCCGGCCTGATCGGTCTGACCGTCACCACCTACGGCGAAGAGCCGTTCACCTTCACCGAGTTCGCCTACTTCGCCGAGATGGCCCGGGCCGCCACCAGCGCCGCCCTCGGCCGCGGCTACGCGCTGGTGGTGCTGCCCGCCTCCTCCCGGCACGACGTCTGGGGCAACATCGCCCTGGACGGCACCGTGGTGATCGACCCGCCCGACCAGGACCCGCTGGTCAGCGAGCTGTACCGGTCCGGTGTCCCGGTGGTCAGCGACGGCAAGCCGGGCAACTGCCCGGTCACCGCCTGGGTCGACAACGACCACGAGGCCGCCGTGCTGGGCATCCTCGACCACCTCTCCGAGGCCGGCGCCCGCCGGATCGGCCTGCTCACCGGCACCAGCACCGACACCTACACCCGGCTCTCCACCGAGGCCTACCTCGGCTGGTGCGCCAAGGTCGGCCAAGAGCCGGTCTACGAGACCTACCCCGCGCACGACCCGGCCGCCGGCGCCGTCGCCGCCGACCGGCTGCTCGCCCGCCCCGACCGGCCGGACGCCGTCTACGGCCTGTTCGACCCCAACGGCACCGACCTGCTCGCCGCCGCCCGCCGCTACGGCCTGCGGGTGCCCGACGACCTGCTGCTGGTCTGCTGCAGCGAGAGCGACGTCTACGCGACCACCGAGCCGCCCATCACCACCCTGTCGCTCAAGCCCCGGCGGATCGGCACCACCGTGGTCAACCTGCTGATCGACGCCATCGAGGGGGTGGACTCCGGCACCGGCGTCGACATCGCCCGGCTCTTCCCGCCCCGCTTCCGCACCGCGGGAACCGGCCCGCCGCCCGGCACCCTGATGCCCACCGAACTCATCGTCCGCGCCTCCTCCCAACGGCGGAGCCCGCGCACCACGGTCAGCCCGCCCCGCCCGCCGGGCGAGGTGTGACCCCGGGCCGCACCCCGAGACGGGTGGCCCACCCCCTTGCCGAGTCGGGACAAAACGGACCTGACGGACCGACCGGCTGACGCTCCGGAGGATTGGATACCCACCAGGTGACGACGCCGGGAGAGTGGTCTTCCTATGATGGGCGAATGACACCCGAGGACCGCTTCCCCGGGCCTGAACACCCGGACTCAGGCCCCCGCCACCAGCCGGACCTCGACGTGCTGCCGTACGGCACCTATTACGAACCGGAACCCGCCGGCGGATACTCCGGGGGCGGGTACGAGGCGGAGACCTACAGCGGCTACGGCGGCGCCCGCTACCTCGAACAGCACTGGCCGGCCGCCGGCCCCGAGCACGGCCACACCGTGCACGCGCTCAACGTCCCCACCGGGCACGACGGCCACTCCGGCTACGAGCCGACCCTGGCCGACCACCCCTCCCCGGGGCAGAGCGACGACCCGCCCACCATCGAGCTCGGCCCCCCGCTCGCCGAGCCCGGCCTGCCGTACCACCCGTACCCGGCCCCCGGCCCCGGCGAGCCGCCCGGCCCGCTCTACGTGGTCGGCGACGTGCACGGCTACCTCGACGAGCTCCGCGCCGAGCTGCGCCACCAGGGCATCATCGACGCCGACGGCCACTGGTCGGCCGGCCGCGCCCGGATCTGGTTCCTCGGCGACTTCACCGACCGCGGCCCGGACGGCATCGGCGTCATCGACCTGGTCATGCAGCTCGCCGCCGAGGCGGCCGCGGCCGGCGGCTACTGCCGTGCCCTGATGGGCAATCACGAACTGCTCTTCCTGGGCGCCGCCCGGTACGGGGACGAGCCGGTCCAGTCCACTGCCGGCACCGCCTCCTTCCTCGCCGCCTGGCGGCTCAACGGCGGCCAGCAGAACGACCTGGAACGCCTGGAGGCGCACCACATCAGCTGGCTCTCCCGGCTCCCGGCGATGGCCCTGGAGGACGGCCACCTGCTGCTGCACTCCGACACCACCGCGTACCTGGAGTACGGCGAGTCCATCGCCGAGGTCAACGACGCCGTCCACGACCTGCTCGCGGACGAGGGCGTCGACGAGTGGTGGGACTGCTTCCGCCGGTTCACCAAGCGCTTCGCCTTCCGCGGCGACGCCGGCCCGACGGCCGTCCGCGAGCTGCTGGACACCTACGGCGGCACGCGGGTCGTGCACGGGCACAGCCCGATCCCGTACCTGACCGGCGCGGTGCACGCCGACGACGGCATGCCGCCGCACGTCCCGGGCCCGTACGTCTACGCGGACGACCTGGCGGTCGCCATGGACGGCGGCGTGACGATGGAGGGCCGCCTGCTGGTCGCCCGCCTGCCGGTCTGACCCGCGGGCCCCCCGGGCCGCCCACGACCGACGCCCCCGTCGGAACGACCGCGCGCGCTCCGCGCCGTGCGGGGCTTCGGCCTGCCCCGCGCCCCCTTACCCTCCGGACACGGCCAGACGCCGGCGGGACGGTGCTGCTGCCCGCGGTGTCCCCGTGACCGGGCCGTCCCGAGCCGGCCCGGGACGCGGACCGCCCCGGAAGGCGGAGCCTTCCGGGGCGGGTCGTGCTTTCGGCCGTGGCGGCTGCGGCGGGTCAGCCGCGGCGGGTGCGGCGGGCCATCGCGATGACGGCCCCGCCGACCGCGAGCAGCGCGGCGGCGATCCCCGCCGGGACGGCGAGGTCGGAGGAGCCGGTGTCGGCGAGCTCGGAGGCCGCCTTGGTCGGGGAGGGCTTGGCGGCGGCCTTGACCACCGACGGGGTCGCGGTCGGCGTGGCGGCCTTGCCCGGCACCGCGGCGGTGCTCGGCGCGGCGGTCGGGGTGGTGCTGGGCCGGACGCTCGGCGTCGGCGCGTTCGGGTTCACGCAGTCGGGCGCGCCGTCGACCGGGGTGGTGGCGAGCCGCTGGGTGGTCCAGAAGAGCACGTCGCCGGCCCCGGGGAAGTAGCCGAAGCCGAGCCTCGGGTCCGAGGGGTCGAGCTTGAAGTTCCTGCCCAGGGTGATCCGGGCGTTGAGCACCTTGTCGTCCACCGGACCGCTCGCCCACTTCGCCACGTCGACGGAGCCGCCGGTCATGCCGACCGCGCCCAGCTCCACCCGGTGCCAGCTGCCGTCCTTCGGGTCCTGGACGTCCACCTCGGCGTCACAGGCCGCCGGGCCCGACATCGAGCCGACGCCCTGGCCCTGCCAGAGGAAGAACGAGGCCGTGCTGATGTGCCAGTCGAACTTGTTGGCGGTCTTGATCGAGACCTTGAACGGGTGCGGCTTGCCGTCGGCCGGGACCGACTGCGGCAGCCCCTCGATGGTCGTGGTGAGGCCGTTCACCTTCACCGTCCGGCCGGTCCGCGCCACCCACTCCTTGGCCTGGCCGTCCTGCCCCAGCCGGGGGCCGACGAAGGCCTCGACCGTGACGTCCATCCACGGGCCCTGCTGCTTGGACTGCACCAGCTTGAACCGCAGTTTGAAGGTCTTCTCGGCGTGCGGCTGCACCTCGACGTCGGCCCCGGTGAGGTCGGCGGCGGTGCCCTCCTGGCCGCCGGTCTGCCCGCCCAGGTCCTGGGCGACCAGCTTCACCGGCTGCCACGTGCCGGAGGCGCCGTCGGCGTACTCGGCGACGATCTGGTCCAGGCCGAGCATCTGCGAGCCGAAGTAGACCAGGACGTGCTCACCCGTGGACGGCTGGTCGGTGTCGTTCTTGACCGTCACCGTTCCCTCGGACCAGCCGCCACCGGGCTCGACGGAACCGAAGCCGTCGAGCCGGACGCTGTGGGCCGGGTCGGTGCCGGCCGCGTGGGCGGCGGGGGCGGTCAGTGCGATCGGCGACGCGACCAGCGCCGCTGCCATGAGCGCATGGCGAATTCTCACATTTACCTCAAAGGTCCGGAATGGCCGCGATTCTCGGCGGCTGCGCGGGGATTGACCTCATCGCGCGGGCGGCAGACTATCCGATCGTCACTTTGAACTGTCAACCAACTATTTCCGGTTGGAAATTCCATACAAGTCGACAAAGAGGGTCTTGATCACGGCGGCCGTCCGAAGGATCGTGGAAGACGCCATCCGACCGTGCCCTCCCCGACTGGAGCCACCATGACCGCCCTCCGCGTGAAGGCCTTCGACCACCTCGTGCTCAACGTCCGCGACATCGAGCGTTCGCTGGAGTTCTACAGCGGTCTGCTCGGGCTGGAGCCGGTCCGCGTCGACGAATGGCGCGCCGGAAAGGCTCCCTTCCCGTCCATCCGGATCACCCCCGAGACGATCATCGACCTGACGGCCCGCCCCCGCGGCGGGTCCAACGTCGACCACATCTGTCTCACCGTCGACCCGCTCGACTGGCAGGAGGTCATCGCCGCCGGCACCTTCACCGTCCTGGAGGGCCCCGTCACCCGCTACGGCGCCCGCGGCGACGCCACCTCCCTCTACGTCCAGGACCCGGACGGCAACACCGTCGAGCTCCGCTGGTACCCCGAGGACGCCGCCTGACCCACCCCCGACCGGGACGCCGTAGCATGCACCGACCGACCGTCCGACAGCCGTTCGACACCTACGGAGCCCCCCGATGAGCTGGGCCGAACACACCGTGATCCGCGACGGCGTCCGGCTCTCCTGCCGCGACACGGGTGAACCGGACGCGGCGGGCGGGGCGGGGCGGCCGGTCGTGCTGCTGCACGGGCTGGCCGGCCACAGCGGGGAGTGGGACGCCCTGGTGGCACGGCTCAGGCCCCGTCACCGCGTGGTCGCGGTCGACCAGCGCGGCCACGGCGCCAGCGAACGCCGGCCCGGCGACGTCTCGCGCGCCGCCCACGTCGCCGACACGGCGGCGGTCCTGGCCGCGCTCGACCTGCGCGGGGCCGTCCTGGTCGGCCAGTCGCTCGGCGGCCACACCGCCATGCTCACCGCCGCCGCCCACCCCGGGCAGGTCCACGCGCTCGTCCTGGTCGAGGCCGGGCCCGCCGCCGCGAGCCCCGGTGTCCAGGCGGAGATCGCCGGCTGGCTCGACTCCTGGCCCCTCCCCTTCCCCTCCCGGGAGGCCGCCGCCGACTTCCTCGGCGGCGGCCCGGTCGGAGCCGGCTGGGCCGCCGGCCTGGAGCGCCGCGCCGACGGCTGGTGGCCGGGGTTCGACCGCGACGTCATGGTCGACTCACTCGCGGAGAACGCCCGCCGCGACTTCTGGACGGAGTGGGCCGCCCTCACCTGCCCCACCCTGGTCGTCCTCGGCCGGCGCGGCATCATCCCCCCGGCCGAGCTGGCCGAGATGCTCCGCCTCCGCCCGGACACCACCGCCACGACCCTCCGCGACACCGGCCACGACCTGCACCTGGAACACCCGGACGAACTCGCCCGCCTCGTCCTCGACTTCCTCGCCACCACCTAGCCGCCCCGCACGCTCACAGGGCGGGCGAGCCCGGGTCGAGCAGCCGGCGCAGCGTCGTGGGGGTGTGGCCCAGGTGGTCGCGGACGGTGCGGGTCAGATGGGCCTGGTCGGCGAAGCCGAGATGGGCGGCCAGGTCCGCGAGGCCTGCCTCGCCCTCGGTGAGGCGGTCCATGGCCCGGGCGACGCGCACGCGGTTGCGGTAACGGGTCAGCGAGACGCCCGTCTCGCGGGAGAACACGCGGCTCAGCCGGTAGGGCGACACCGCCAGCAGCGCGGCCAGTGAGCAGAGTCCTGCGGCCTCCGGAGCCCCTTCGGTGATCGCCTCACGCGCCGCGGCGACCAGCGCCCGATCGGCCGGCACCGGGCGTACGGGCGGCGCGCCGGCCGCCGTCACGACGAGGCGGAGCAGCTCCTCCGTCAGCGCGTAGTCGAGGTCGCCGGTGCCCGCGGCGGCCAGCAGCCGGCGGTGGGCGAGATCGACGCGCGCGTCCACGTACACCGTCGTCGCGGCCGGCGGACGTCCCAGGAGGGACGGCGTGAAGCTGACCGATGTGCAGACGTCGCCGCCGGACGGGTGCGCGAAGCGCTCCTCCTCGCCCGGCGCGGCGAGGTAGGCCATGGTCGGGTCCAGATCGGAATCGACGCCGTCGGCCCGTCGCCGGAACCTGCCCCGTCGCACCAGCACCAAGCGGTGATCGCCGCGGGCCTCCGGCTCCGACCACCGGGTGTGGTCCGAGCGGCAGCCCACCGCCGCCACGGTGAACGCGGGCCGGGCGGCGACGGTCGACACGGACAGCATGCCGCGGACGCTACCCGCCGGGTACGACAGAACGGCCCGCAAGGATCTTCAAGACCTGTCGTGCCGTCGCCCCGGAGGCTTGGGGTCACGTGATGACACGAAGGGAGCCATCCATGGCCGTCCACGCGGAGCTCGCCGCGATCACCATCGACAGTGCCGACCCCCGGGCCCTCGCCGAGTTCTACCGGAGGATCACCGGCTGGGACCTCGCGCAGGCCGACGACGACTTCGTCCAACTCGGCAGCGGGCCTGTCCGGTTGGCCTTCCAGCGGGTCGCCGGCTACCGGGGGCCCGGCTGGCCCGACACCGCGAAGCACGCCCATCTCGACTTCACGGTCGCCGATTCCGAGGCCGCGGTGAAGGAACTGCTCTCGGCGGGGGCGACCAAGCCGGAGTTCCAGCCCGGCGAAGGCGAGTGGACCGTTCTCGCCGACCCCGAGGGCCACCTGTTCTGCATCGCTTCGGCCTGACGAGGAGTCGATCACCCATGGCCTCGATCCACAAGGAACTCGTCATCGATGCCTGCCCCGAAGCGGTGTGGTCGGTGCTCAGCGACTACGGTGCGGTGCACGAGCGGCTGGCGCCCGGGTTCGTCACCGACACCCGGCTGAGCTCGGACACCCGCACCGTCATCTTCGCCGATGGCACGGTCGTGCTCGAACGGCTCGTCGATCTCGACCACGAGGCGATGCGGGTCGCCTACACGGTCATCGGCGGCAGCCTCCACCCGTCCCACCACCACGCGTCCATGCAGGCCCTTCCGGAGGCCGACGGCCGGACGAGGTTCGTGTGGCACGTCGATGTCCTGCCCGACGCCCTGGCCGCACCGATCGCCGAGTTCGTCGAGCACGGTTCGGCGGTGATCCGCCGCACGCTGGAGGCCGCTTCACCGGCCCCGCCCGGCGCGCGTCCCGACCGCGGCCCGACGAGCGGCCTCGACATCGTCCAGGCCGCCTGGAAGGCGTTCGCCGGCCATGACGCCGATCGGATCTCCGCGGTCTTCACCGAGGATGCCGAGTGGCTGGCGCCTCCGGGGAACGCGACGGCCCTCGCGCTGAACTGCCCCAGTCATCTGATCGGCAGAGAGGCGATCGCACGCTTCCTCGCCGAGGACTTCGGCCGGTTGTTCGCCAGTGACGTCAACGTCACCTTCCACGGTTTCCACGCCGACGGCGAGCGCGTCGTCGTCGAGGAGACCATGACGGCGACGCTCGCCGGCGGCAACCACTACGCCAACGACTACTGCCTGGTCTTCGAACTCCGCGACGGCCTGATCCACCGCGTCCGCGAGTACCTGGACACCGCGCGCGGACACCGCATGGTCTTCGGCGACGCCGAGAAGTAGCCGACGACGGCGAAGCGCCGCCCCGACGTGATCGGGGCGGCGCTCCGGTGCCCCGGGTCAGTCGACCAGGGGCAGGTAGACCTTGTTGCCCCGGGCGGCGAACTCCGCGGACTTCCCGGCCATGCCGGCGAGGGCCTCGGCGTCGTAGCCGGACCGGACGGCGGTGGCGCCGACGCCGTGCTCGTCGCGGATCTTCTGGGAGATCTTCATCGAGCAGAACCGCAGCCCGAAAGCGGCACGTGTCGCAGGAGCAGCCGGGACCGTCAGTACGGGAGCAGAACCGTGGTGTCGAGGGTGAAGCCGAACGGCCCGGGGATATGGACGGCCTCCCCGAAGTCGGCATCCTCCCTCATCCGGTAGCGACCGGCTTCGGGCTCGCTGAAGAGCGTGACGGTCTTCAGCGCGGCATCCACCAGGAGATAGAGCGGGATCTGCATCAGAGGGTAGTCACGGAGCTTGCCGACCCAGTCGTTCTCCGGGTTCGAAGGAGAGACGATCTCAACTGCGATGAGGGCCAACTCGGCCGGAACCTTGTTCTCCGTGCTCGTCATGGCGTCTTCGGGGAGATACGTGAGGTCGGCGTCCCCCAGGACAGCCCCTTCGGCGTCCCGGGACAGCGTCCTCGTCAGCCCTGTGTCACTCGGCGAGGGGAAGGTAGACCTTGTTGCCCTGGGCCTTGAACTCCTCGGACATGGCCTTCATGCCCTCGACGGCCTCCGCGTCGTACTCCGGCGAGGCCGCGCCGTTGCCGAACTTCTCATTGATGGATTTGCTGATCTTCATCGAGCAGAACTTCGGGCCGCACATCGAGCAGAAGTGGGCCGTCTTGGCGGGTTCGGCGGGGAGGGTCTCGTCGTGGAAGTCGCGGGCCGTCTCCGGGTCGAGGGCCAGGTTGAACTGGTCCTCCCAGCGGAACTCGAAGCGGGCGTCGGAGAGGGCGTCGTCCCAGGCCTGGGCGCCGGGGTGGCCCTTGGCGAGGTCGGCGGCGTGGGCGGCGATCTTGTAGGTGATCACGCCGGTCTTCACGTCGTCGCGGTTGGGCAGGCCCAGGTGCTCCTTGGGGGTGACGTAGCAGAGCATCGCGGTGCCCCACCAGGCGATCATCGCGGCGCCGATGCCCGAGGTGATGTGGTCGTAGCCGGGCGCGACGTCGGTGGTGAGCGGGCCCAGGGTGTAGAAGGGGGCCTCGTCGCAGATCTCCTTCTGGAGATCCATGTTCTCCTTGATCTTGTGCATCGGGACGTGGCCCGGGCCCTCGATCATCACCTGGACGTCCTTGGCGCGGGCGATCCGGCCCAGTTCGCCCAGCGTCTGCAGCTCGGCGAACTGCGCCTCGTCGTTGGCGTCCGCGATCGAGCCGGGGCGCAGGCCGTCACCGAGGGAGAAGGTGACGTCGTAGCGCGCGAGGATGTCGCAGAGCTCCTCGAAGTTGGTGTAGAGGAAGTTCTCCCGGTGGTGCGCCAGGCACCAGGCGGCCATGATCGAGCCGCCGCGCGAGACGATGCCGGTCTTGCGGCGGGCGGTCAGCGGCACGTAGCGCAGCAGCACGCCGGCGTGCACGGTCATGTAGTCGACGCCCTGCTCGCACTGCTCGATGATGGTGTCGCGGTAGACGTCCCAGCTCAGCTCCTCGGCCTTGCCGTCGACCTTCTCCAGCGCCTGGTAGAGCGGCACGGTGCCGATCGGCACGGGGGAGTTGCGCAGGATCCACTCGCGGGTGGTGTGGATGTTGCGGCCGGTGGAGAGGTCCATGACGGTGTCGGCGCCCCAGCGGGTGGCCCAGGTCATCTTCTCCACCTCCTCCTCGATCGAGGAGGTGACGGCGGAGTTGCCGATGTTGGCGTTGATCTTCACCAGGAAGTTGGTGCCGATGATCGCCGGCTCGACCTCGGGGTGGTTCACGTTGACCGGGATGACCGCCCGGCCGCGGGCCACCTCCTCGCGCACGAACTCGGGCGCCAGGCCCTCGCGCAGGGCGACGAACTCCATCTCGGGGGTCACGATGCCGCGCCTGGCGTATCCGAGCTGGGTGACCGCGGCACCGTCGCGCCCGCGCAGCGGGCGGCGCGGGCGGCCGGGGAAGACGGCGTCGAGGTTGCGCAGGTCGCCGCCGCGCGGCGAGGTGTGCCGGATGCCGTCGTCCTCGGGGCGCGCCTCGCGGCCGTCGTACTCCTCGACGTCGCCGCGCTGGCGGATCCAGGCGTCGCGCAGGGCCGGCAGGCCGCGCCGCACGTCGGCCTCGTAGTCGGGGTCGGTGTACGGCCCGGAGGTGTCGTACAGCGGGACGGTCCTCCCGTTGGTGAGCACGACCTCGCGGTACGGCACGCGCAGGTCGGGACGGGACCCCTCGCGGTGGGCCTTGCGCCAGGCCGGGGTCGGGTAGCCGGTGCCCGCGCTGGTGACGGCGGCCCCGGAGCCGTTCCGGCCCTCGGCGGACCGGTTCCGGGCAGACTGCGGCTGTGCATCGAAGGTGGTCATCGGACCTCAAACTCCCTACGCCGGCATTACCCGGTCAGGTTCCTGCGGTCGACGCAGCCGCCGGTCCGTCCGTCGACGTCCCGTTCAGCGCCCTCTCAGCCCGGTGCTCCGAGCTCCCGCGTCCGCAGGCGGTGTTGCCCGCGCATGACGTCCAACACCGTAGCGAGCCGATCGCCGGAGGTCCAGAGGGGGGCGGGGAGGGGGAACGTCGAGGTCCGGACGGTGAACGGGGGACGCGGGGCGGTGGCTGCGGGCAGACTGGCCCGGTAGCCGACGAGGCGAGGAGGCCGGCGTGGTCGGGAGCACGGGGCGGGTCAGCGGGGCGGTCGGCGCGGGACTGGTCGGCGAGGTGATGGTGCACGTGCCGGAGCGTCAGGGCACCGAGGCCTTCCTCGCCTACCTGGCCGTCCCGGGCGAGCGGCTGTCGGTCGGGACACCGGTGGTGGTGATCGAGTACCAGCCGCCGAGGACGGTGTACGTGGCGCCGATCGGCCCGTGACGCGCCGATGACCGTCCTGTGACGACCTTGTGCCGGACGGTCATGTCGCTTCCCTTTCCCCGGGATCGAGCCGGGCGGACAATCCGAATCGGCGCATCTGCTGCGCCGGAAGGGGGAGTTGAACCATGGGACTCATCATCGCCGGGGCGGCGGCCGCGGCACTGATCATCGTGATCACGCTCTTCAAACTCATGTGGCGGGTGGCCGAGCCGAACGAGGCGCTGATCATCTCCGGCTCCCGGCACCGCACCGAGGGGGTCGGCGACGGTCTGGGCTTCCGGATCGTCACCGGGCGCGGCACCCTCGTCACCCCCGGTCTGCAGGGGGTCCGGCGGCTCTCGCTGGACCTCAACGAGGCCGAGCTGAACGTCGAGTGCGTCACCACGCAGGGCATCCCGGTCCGGGTGAAGGGCGTGGTGATCTTCAAGGTCGGCGACGACGAGGTGTCGATCGCCAACGCCGCCCGCCGCTTCCTGGACCAGCAGAAGCTGATCAGCCAGCGCGTCCACAACGTCTTCGCCGGCCATCTGCGCTCGATCGTCGGCGGGCTCACCGTCGAGGACATGATCCGCGACCGCGAGCGGCTCACCGGCGAGACCCGGGCCGCCTCCGGGCTGGAGATGGAGAAGCTCGGGCTGATCATCGACACCCTGCAGATCCAGGAGATCATCGACCCGACCGGCTACATCAAGAACCTCGCCATCCCGCACGCCGCCGCCGTCCAGCGGGACGCCCGGATCGCCCAGGCCGAGGCGGACCGGCTGGCCACCGAGGCCGAGCAGGAGGCCGCCGCCCGCAAGGCCGAGGCGACCCGCAACAGCGAGATCCAGCAGTCCTCGTACCAGGCCGAGATGGACACCGCCACCGCCCGCGCCCGGCAGGCCGGTCCGCTCGCCGACGCCGCCGCCCGGCAGGAGGTGGTGGTCCAGGAGACCCGGGTCGCCGAACTGGAGGCGCGGCGCAAGGAGCAGCAGCTCCAGATCGACGTGCGCAAGCCCGCCGACGCCCGGGCGTACGACACCCGCACCACCGCCGAGGCGGCCCGCGACGCCCGGATCTCGGCCGCCCAGGCGCAGGCCCGGGAGACCGAGCTGGCGGCGGGCGCCGAGGCCAGCCGGGTGCGGGTCGCGGCCGAGGCGGACGCCGAGGCCACCCGGGTGCGCGGTCTCGCGCAGGCCGAGGCGACCACGGCGACCGGGCAGGCGGAGGCCTCCGCGGCCGAGGCGCGCGGTCTGGCCGAGGCCGCGGCGGCGCGGGCGATCGGGCTGGCCCGGGCCGAGGGCATCAAGGCGCGTGCCGGTGCCCTGTCCGAGAACCAGGACGCGGTGGTGGCACAGGAGTTGGCGGAGCAGTGGCCGCAGATCGTGCGGGCCGCCGCGGAGTCCTTCGGCAACGTGGAGCACATGGTGCTGCTCAACGGGGCCGACGGGATGGGCGAGTTGTTCGCCAAGGCGCTCGCGATGGGCGGCACCGGGCTCGGGCTGGCCCGTCAACTGCTGTCCACCGTCGGGCCGGACGGCGTCACCGCCACCGCGCCGGCCGCGGCGGTACCGGTGGAGACCGTCCCGGTCGACGCGGTGCCGGTCGACGCGGTGCCGGTCGACGCGGTGCCGGTCGACACGGTGCCCGTGACCCCCTCCGACCGGGCCCCCGAGCAGCGCTGACCCGTCTGGGTAGCCCGGTCCGGCCGGCTGAGTACCGGTACTCAGGCGGCCGCGGCCGGGCACACCGGACGATGGGGCCATGCATCCAGCAGCCACCACCCGGGTCGGCATCACCGCCGTCGGAGCCCGGCTCCCCGCCCGCCGACTGACCTCCCAGCAGCTCCAGGACGAGATCACCGCCGGCGGCCGGCTGCGCCTGCCGGAGCGGACCTTCGAGAAGGCCACCGGCATCGTCACCCGCCACTTCGCCGCCGACGGCGAGTACGCCTCCACGCTGGCCGTCGGCGCCGCCCGGCGCGCCCTGGACGCCCGCGGGCTGCACCCGCTCGACCTCGACCTGCTGCTCTTCGCCTCCGCCACCCGGGACGTCGCCGAGCCCGCGACCGCCCATCTGGTGCAGGCCGAACTCGGCTCCCGTGCCCACGCGTTCGACGTCAGCAACGCCTGCAACAGCTTCCTCAACGGGATCGACCTGGCCCGCGCGATGATCCTGGCCAGCCGGGCCCGGCGAGCCCTGGTGGTCACCGGCGAGACACCCAGCCGGGCGATGCGCCGCGACCCGAGCGGCGCCGAGCAGTTCCGCGCGGGCTTCGCCGGCTACACCTTCGGCGACGCCGGCGCCGCCGTGGTCGTCGAGGCCGTGGAGCGCGGCGGCATCCTCGACGTGGAGACCGACACCGCCTCCGAGCACTGGGAGGTCGGCGGCATCCCGGGCGGCGGCTCGCGCCATCCACGCGGTGACGAGTACAGCTACTTCCGGGGCGGCGGAACGGAGTTGCGCGGGGTCTTCGAGAAGATCGGCCCGGACATCCTGACCCGGGTGGCGGCCCGCACCGGCTTCGGCTGGGACGACTACGCCCGGGTGCTGGTGCACCAGGTGACCGTCCCCTACCTGGAGCGGTTCGTCGAGGCCACCGGGGTCCCGGAGGAGAAGCTGGTGGTCACCGTGCCCGAGCTCGGCAATGTCGCCAGCGCCACGATAGGCGTCCAACTCGACCGGATACAGGGGTCGCTGTCGCCAGGGGACAAGGTGCTGATGGTCGGCCTCGGCGGCGGCGCCAGTCTGATGACGATGGTCTGGGAGGCGTCGTGAGCGAGCTGTGGGTGATCGTCCCCGCCTACCAGGAGGAGGCCAGGATCACCGGCACCCTGGATGCCCTCGCCGCCCAGCGGGACCGGGAGTTCACCCTGCTGGTCGCCGACAACGGCTCCACCGACGGCACCGTGGCGGCCGTCCGCGCCTTCGCCGCCCGGGCGCCGTTCCCGGTCGAGGTGCTGGTCGAGCCGGAGAAGGGCGTCGGCTCGGCCGTCGACACCGCGTTCCGGCACGCCATCGCGCACGGCGCCACCCTGCTGGCCCGCACCGACGCCGACTGCCTGCCCGAACCCGGCTGGACCGCCGCCGCCCGGGCCGCCATGCACGCCGGCGGCGGACTGGTCTGCGGCCGGGTCACCGCCCGCCGGGACGAGCACGGGCCCGCCGGGCGCGCCGTCTTCCTGGCACTGGTCGCGCTCGGCGCGTTCTTCGGCCGGATCCGGCCCGCGCACCGGCGCCGGCACGGCTACCTCACCCCGTACCGGATGCACGCCGGCAACAACATGGCGATCACCGCCGCGCTGTACCGGGCGGTCGGCGGGATGCCGCGCCGCCCCTCGCCGACGGACCGGATGTTCATCAACCGGATCCGCCGGCACACCACCGCGATCGTCCACCGGCGCGACATGGTGGTGCAGAACTCCACCCGGCGGATCCGCGCGTACGGGGTGGTCGGCACCGCCCGCTGGTACCTGGAGCGCGGTGCCGGCGCCCGCGCCGTCGACGTCCGCTGAACCCCGCCCGCCCGCCGTCCCGCCGAAACCCGAGGACACCCGTGCTCGACCGGCTCGCCCACGCCCTGCGCAGCGTCCACCCCGACCGCCCCGCCGTCCTGCGCCACACCCGGCTCGGCACCACCCGGGTGCGGATCCGCCGCGCCGAACTCGCCGACCTCGCCGACAACTACGCCGTCGCCCTGCGCGCCCGCGGCCTGCGCGACGGCGCCACCCTCGGCGTCGCCGTCCGCCCCGGGCCGCGCGCCCTCGCGCTGCTGATCGCCGCGCACCGGCTGGGCCTGCGCACCGCCGTGCTCGACCCGACGGCGGGCCCCGACGTGCTGGCCGCCCGGCTCGCCCTGGCCCGGCCCGACCTGGTGCTCGCCGACGCCGCCGCCCAGGCGGTGGCCGGCTGGGCCCGGCCGCTCGCCCGCCGCGCCGACCTCGCGCTGCCCCCGCTCGGCGCCCTCGGTCCGGTCGCCACGCTCGGACACCGGCTGCCCGGCTGCGCGCCCCGGCTGCGGACCAACCCCTTCGGCGCGTCGGTGCCGAGCATCCCCGGACGCGACACGCCCGGACGCGACGCCGACGCCGTCATCGTCTTCACCTCCGGCACCACCGCCCGCCCGCGCGCCGTGGTGCACTCCCGCAGCGGTCTGGCCGCCGGGCTGGCCACCGTCACCGAACTGGTCGGCCCCCGGCCCGGCACGGTGGTGCTGGGCGGCACCTTCTTCGTGCTGGTCCCCGCGCTCGCCGCCGGGGCCGCCGTCGCGCTGCCGGCCCGCGAGCCCGCCGCGCTGGCCCGCCAGCTCGACCGGCTCGCCCCGGCCCACACCTACCTCACCCCGCCGCAGCTGCGCGCCGCGCTCGGCGCCGGGGCCCGGTTCACGGGCCGGGTCTGGACCGGCTCGGCGCCCGCCGACGCGGCCCTGCTGCGCCGGGTCAAGCAGGCCGGGGCGGAACAGGCCTGGGGCGTCTACGCGCTCACCGAGCTGTTCCCGGCGGCAGCCGTCGAGGAGGCCGAGAAGAGCGCCTTCACCGGGCCCGGCGACCTGGTCGGCGCCCCGCTGCCGGGCGTGCGCACCCGGCTCGGCGACAACGGCGAACTGCTGCTCACCGGCCCCGGCGCCCGGCACCGCTACCTCGGCGAGGAACCCGAGCCCTGGATACGCACCGGCGACCGCGCCGCGCTCGGCCCGGACGGCCGGATCGTGCTCGCCGGGCGGCTCAAGGACATGGTGCTGCGCCGCGCCGAGAACATCTACCCGGGCCTGTACGAGCCGGCCCTGCACCTGCCGGGCGTCGAACTCGCGGTGCTGGTCGGCGTTCCGGACGGGGACGGCGACGAGCGGCTTGTCGCCCTGGTCCAGCCCTCGCCCGGCACCGACCCGCGCCGGCTGCGCGCCGCGCTGGCCGGCCCGCTGGAGCGGATGGGCTCGGCCCGGCCCGACGCGCTGCTGTTCGGCGAGGTGCCGCTGGCCGGCCGCTCCCGCAAGCCCGACCGGGCGGCCGCGGCCGCCCACTGCGCCCGGGAGTTGGCCACGTGACCGCCGCCGGAACGGGCCGGGAGCCGGCGCGGCACCGGGGCGCCCGCCGCCGGGACCGCCGGGTCTATCTGCGCAGCCACCCGCTGCTGTTCGCACTGCTCGCCGCCACCCGCCGCCGCCCGGTGACCCGGATCGGCCGCACCGTCCTGGTGCACGGCGCCGAGGCCTACCGCACGGCGCTCACCCGGATCCCGCTGGACCGCACCGCACCGGGCACCACCGGCGGCGCCGCCGCCGAACTCACCGACGGTGGCGTGCTGTTCGACCAGGAGGGCGCCGACCACCGGAGCTCCCGCCGGGAGTTGGCGGCCGCGATGGACGCCTCGGCGGTGGACCGGCTCCGTCCGCACTGGCGGGCGGTGCTCGCCGGACGACTCCCGGAGCTCGCCACCGGAGACCTCGAACTCGTGGCGCTGGCACGCGAGTTGGCCGGTGTGACGGCCGCCGAGCTGACCGGCGCGAGTGGCTGCCCGCACGCCCTGGCCCATGCCGCCGCCGAGGCCGCCGGGGCCGCCGCCCGCGACCACCTGCCCGGCCCGCGCCCGCGTGATGCCGCCCGGACGGCCGCCGCGCGCGCCGCCGAACTGGCCGCGCTGCTGCCCGACCCCCGGGACGCCATGGTCGCGGTGGCCACCGTCAACACCACCGTCGCCGCCCTCCCCCGGGCCGCCGCCTGGTGCGCGGACGCCGGGCTCTGGCCCTCGCTCGACGCCGCAGGCGCGCCCGCGCTGGCCGCCGAACTGCTCCGGCTCACCGCCCCCTCGCCGCTGCTCCCCCGGGTGGCCGCCGCCGACGCCGAACTGGCCGGCCGGACCGTCCGCCGGGGCGACCGGCTGATCCTGGTCGCCCGGCACGCCGCCGGCGCGCACCGCCCGGCGCCGTCCCCCGGACCCGCCGCCGCCCAGGCGGTCTTCGGCGCCGGCCCGCACGCCTGCCCCGGCGCCGGGGTGGCCCGCGCCCTGCTCGCCGACCTGCTGCTCGCGCTCGCGCCGTACGCCCCGGTGGTCGCCGGCGCCCGCGCCGACCGCCGGGCCGCCCTGCCCGGCTGGGCCGCGCTCACCCTGCGCGCCACCCGCGTCCCCGGCCGGCTCCCGCCCCGGTAGCGGACCCCCGGACCCCGCCCCCGGACCCCCGGACCCCCGAGCCACCCCGACCACCCGAGGAGACCCCCGATGCGGATCGCCGTCACCGGCGCGAGCGGCTTCTGCGGCTCGCACGTCGTCCGGGCCGCCGTCGCCGCCGGCCACGACGTGCTCTGCTACGGCCGCCGCCCTGGCCCGGCCGGCCGCCACATCCGCTGGGACGCCACCGCCGGGGACCCGGACTTCACCGGCGCCGACGCGGTCGTGCACTGCGCCGCCGCCGTCGCCGACCTGCCCCCGGGGGCCGGGACCGAGGCCGCCCAGCACGCCGTCAACGTCACCGGCACCGAGCGGCTGCTGCGCGCCGCCGGGGACCGGCCGCTCGCCTGGGTCTCCAGCGCCAGCGTCTACGACCCCCGCGCCGGCCGGGAGTCCGTCCAGGAGCACCACCCCACCGAGACCGGCCACCTCAACGCCTACGGCCGCACCAAGGCCGCCGGGGAACGGCTCGCGCTGGCGGCGGGCGCCGTGGTGCTGCGCCCGCGCGCCGTCTACGGCCCGGGCGACCCGCACCTGGTGCCCCGGCTGCTGGAGCGGGTCCGCAGCGGCCGGCTGCTGCTGCCCGGCGGCGACGTCCGGCTCAGCCTCACCGCCGTGCAGAACCTCGCCGACGCCTGTCTCTGCGCGGTCGGCGCGGGCCGCACCGGCGCACGCCCGTGGACGCCGGTCGCGTACAACATCGCCGACGCCCGCCCCTACCGGCGCGACGAGGTGGTCCGCGCGGTGCTGGCCGCCCACGGGGTGAGCGCCCGGATCCACCACGTCCCGGCCCCGCTCGCCCGGCTGGCCGCCCGCACCGGACGGCTCCCCGGACTGACCCCGTACGCGGTGGACCAGCTCTCCCGCAGCGTGGTGCTGGACCTCGCGCGCGCCCGTACCCAGGGCTGGCGGCCGCACCGGGACCTCGACGCCTTCCTGCGCGAGACCGCCGGCTGACCCCGGCGGAAGAGCTCCGGAAGACGCCGGCGCCCGCGTCCCCCCGGAGGGGACGCGGGCGCCGTTCGCGTGTCCGCTAGTTCTTCGCCGCCTTCTTCACCAGGACCACCACGGCGGCGGCGATGCCGACCACCACCAGCGCCTTGACGGCGAAGGCCAGCAGCGCGCCGACCACGCCGAAGACGAACGCCAGCAGGTTCCACACCAGCACCAGTACCAGCACCGGCACGACGATGTTCCGCACCCACGAGGGCAGCGACTTCCAGAACTCAGCCATGTCCGTTCCTTCTCTCCCCAGGGGGTCGGCTGCCGTCCGGTGCCGCATCCCGTTCGCTTTCGGTACTTCGATCGTACGGGGGCGCAAGGGACGGAACGAGGCCCAACGGCCCGGAGAGAACCCGGAGATCCCCCCTACCCCGGACCCCGGGTGAACCCCCGCCCCGACCTCGGGGAACGCCCCTGGGCCGGCCTCCGGGCAGGGCCCGGAAGGGCCCCGCGACGGCCTCAGACCGGCCAGGTCTCCCCGCGCCAGGCGGCGTCCCAGAACATCCACTCGTAGCGCGAGGTGGTCACGAAGTGCTCGGTCACCCGGCGCCGTTCGGCAGGGGAGATCTCCTCGCCGAGCCGGTCGGTCAGCGCCAGCACCCGCCGCACCACCGACTGGAACGCCTCGTCGCCGTAGGTGGAGATCCACTTCGCGTAGAGCGGGTCGGGGGAGCCCTCGGCGAGCAGCCGCTCGCCGACCCGGGCGTAGATCCAGTAGCAGGGCAGCACCGCGCCGACCGCCTCCGCGAAGGAGCCGCCGTAGACGGTGGCCAGCAGGTAGCTGGTGTACGCGCGGGTGGTCGGCAGCACCGGCTCGGCGGCCGCGCCCTCGGCGGTGTCGCCGAAGGCGTCCAGGAACTCGGCGTGCATCCCCTGCTCGGCGGCCAGCGCGCCGATCGCGTCGTCGGCGAAGGCCCGCACCTCCTCCTCGCCGGGCGCCTTGGCCGCGCAGACGGCCAGCGCCCGGGCGTAGTCGCGCAGGTAGTGCGAGTCCTGGACGACGAAGTGGCGGAACGCCTCCCGTGGCAGGGTGCCGTCGGTCAGGCCGGCGAGGAAGGGGTGGGCGAGGATCTCGGCGTAGACCGGCTCGATCGCCGCCCAGAGTTCTTCGGTCAGGCTCAGGCTGCTCATGCCCCGACCCTAACCGGCCTCTTGTGGTGACCGACGGCTCAGTCCTCCGGCGGCGAGAACACCACCAGCACCCGCAGTTCCTCGGTGATGTGGTGGAAGCGGTGCGGCGTCCCGGCCGGGACGTAGACGACGGTGCCCCGGCCCACCGCGGCGGTCTCGTCCCCGACGGTCAGTTCGGCCCGGCCGCTGATCACCTGGTAGATCTCGTCCTGGGCGTGCGCGGTCTGGGTGTCGGTGTCGCCGGGGGAGAGCGCGTACAGGCCGGCGGACATCCGCGGCTCGCGCAGGAAGCGCAGGTACGCGCCGTCGTTGGCGGCGCGCTCGGCGTCCAGGTGGTCCAGCCGGAACAGCTTCATCGGGGCACCCCTCCTCGTACGGCCTCGGCCCACCGGCATTCAACACCACCACGCCGGTCGGAGCTTCGCCTCCCCTTGACCGACCTGGGACGCTGGCCCCATGAAAGGTTTCGTCCTCAAGACACTGATCAACGCGGCGGCCATCTGGGTCGCCGCCTGGATCGTCCCCGGGATCACGCTCACCGGTGACGACTGGCAGCACAAGACGCTCACGGTGCTCGCCGTGGCGCTGGTGTTCGGCGTGGTCAACTGGCTGATCAAGCCGGTGGTCCAGCTGCTCTCGCTCCCCCTGTTCATCCTCACCCTGGGCCTGTTCACCTTCATCGTGAACGCGCTGATGCTCTGGCTGACGTCCTGGGCCTCGGACCAGCTCAGCCTGGACTTCCAGGTCGACGGCTTCTGGTCGGCGCTGTTCGGCGCGCTGATCGTCAGCCTGGTCTCCTGGGGCCTCAGCCTCGCCCTCGACGAGGACTGAGCGGGCCTCGTGCCGGCCCGTGCGGAAGGGGCCCGTACCCGGTGCACCACCCGGGTACGGGCCCCTCTCGATACGCGTCCCGCGCCCGCCGGCGGCTCACCCGGCGTTCTCGTGGCCGTGCAGGATCAGTTCGAGCTGGGCGTCGAGGTCGCCCGCGGCGGCCTCCTCGCCGATCGGCACCAGCCGGTCGGTGCGGGCCAGGAAGGCGATCAGCGGCGGCGCGGAGCCGATCAGCACGGCGTCGCCCTCGGGGGAGCGCAGCACCAGGCAGACCTCGCCCAGCTCCCCGCCGACCGGGTGGATGTGCACGTCGCCCTCACCGGCCGGCCGGGCCAGCCCGTCGAGCAGCAGCTCACGGGCGAAGACCCAGGTGACCGGCTCGTCGCCGGGCAGGTGGAAGGTGAAGCGGACCGCGTAGGGGTCGGCGGGGTCGTAGTCGAGGTCGACCACGATGCGGAAGGTGAGCTCGGACGAGACCACCAGGTTCATGGTCAGGTGGCCCTGGACTGTGCTGTGCTGCATGGCACCGACACCTCTCGTTCTGCCCGGCCGCGCGTGGGGTGAGGGTTCGCGGGGGTACCCGGACAAGGCTGTTGGCTGGGGGAGGGATTGCGTGCGGTACGTCCATCATCATCGTCCCCGTCCGGGGACGTAGTGGACAAGATGTGCTTTTTCAAATGGTGATAGATCGTGACCGGCAGGTCCAGACCTGGACCCGCCCCGCGCGGACGGACCGTCAGAGTACGAACGACGGAGTCATCGCACCGACGCTGCGCCGCAGTTGGCCCGCGACCGCGGTGAGCCGGCCGGCCTGGTCGACCGGGAGCGAGACGGCCATGGTGGCCACCACCGCGCCCACGGTGATCGGCACGGCCGCGCAGACGGTGCCGATCGCGTACTCCTGCCGCTCGACCACCGGCATCGTGTGCCGCATCCCGGCGATCCGGCGCAGGACGGCCGATTCGTCGACCAGGGTGGCCGGGGTGAGGCCCACCGGGGGATGGCGCGCGAGGTGGTCGCGCCGGGCCTCCTCGGGGAGCTGGCTCAGCAGGCACTGGCCGATCGCGTGGGCGTGGGCGGTGGCCCGGAAGTCCGCCCACGGCTCGACGGCGGGCTGGTGGGCGCCGTCGACGGTGTCGACCACGGCGACCTCGCCGTCCTGGTAGAGGGCGAAGTAGACGGCCGCGTCGAGCTCGTCGCTTAACTGCTCCATCCGCACCCGCAGACCGTGCCGTTCGGCCTGCCGGTCATCGGCCCGGACGATGCCGTCGACCGAGTCCCCGTAGAGGAAGCGCCCGTCGACCCGCCGCAGATAGCCCTCGTGGGTCAGGGTCCGCAGCAGGTGGTACGCGGTGCCGAGCGGCAGGCCGGCGACCCGGGCGAGCTGCTTGGCGGTGGCCCCGTGGCGGAAGCCGCCGACGGCCTCCAGCAGGCGCAGCGCCCGCTGGACGGAGGAGATCAGGGTGGGCTGCCGCTCCTTGCGCGGGGTCCGCGCCGACCGCGTCGGCGGCGACGTGCGCTCTGCGATCCGATCCATGGCCACAGCCAGCCCCCAGCCCGAGTCATTGCACAGAAGGACATGCGGAGCAGATCACTCCGATTCGCCCGATAGTCGCCCATTGCAGCACAGGCGCAGCGCCGCTGCAATCACTCTGACACGGTTCGCTCGGTAAAATCCTTCGAATCAAAGGTTCTTCGAGTATAGAATCTAGCTTTCAAAGAGCTGTTCAACGTTCATCTTCGCGATCCAAGATCTATCGCCGCTTCGAACCCACCACGGACGGACGCACCCGTGGGCGGGCCGCGTTTCGGGCGCGCCGCGCCGCGGGAGAATCCCGCACAACGCTCCAGCCCCGGAGGTCGCCATGCGCACCCCGCCCCGTCCCGTCGTCAAGCGCACCGCCCGGGCGATCCTGCTGGAGATCGACCCGAACGACCCGTACGGACCGGCGTCGCTCGTGCTGATCAAGCGCACCCGCCCCGACTCCCCGCACCCGTACTGGATCACCCCCGGCGGCGGCGTCGAGCGCGGCGACCGCACCGTGGTGGACGCGCTGCACCGGGAGGTGGACGAGGAGCTCGGCGGCAAGGTGGTCGACGTGGTCCCCGCCTTCGTGGACACCATCAGCCACCCGCTCCCCCATCCTCCGGCCGGGGGGACCCCCGTCACCGACGGCACCCCGCTCCACCCGCACGGGGTCAAGGTGCAGCACTTCTTCGTCTGCCGGCTCGCCTCGATGGACCTCGACCGCCGGCACGGCCCCGAGGTCGACGAGCCCAACGGCGGCTACGAGGTGGTCCGGGTGCCGTTCACCCGCGAGGGCGTCACCTCGGTCAACGTGGTGCCGCCGAGCCTGCGGGCGTACCTGGCCGCCAACATCGAGGGCGTCCGCGCCCTGCTCGCGCCCGACCTCGGCTGACGGCGGCGCGGCCCGGCCGGCGGCGCCCCGGCCCGCGCTCACCGCGCCTCCAGGTCGTGCCGGATCCGCCCGGCCGGAACCCCGGCCCGCAGCAGCACCGCGCCGGCCCGCCGGACCATCGCGGGCGGGCCGGCGAGGTAGGCCGTCCGCCCGGTCCACGGCGCCGACCGGGCCACCGCCTCCGGGAGTCCGCCCGCCGACAGTCCGGCCGCCGCCGCCCCGGCCGTGCCGGCCCCGGGTCCGGAGAGCACCGGGTGGACGGACAGCCGGCGGTGCCGCCGCGCCAACTCCCGCAGCCCGGCCAGCTCGTACAGCTCCTGGGCGGACCGGGCGCCGTAGAACACCTCCACCGAGCGGTCCGCCGCGCCCGGCCCGACCGCCTCCTCGACCAGCGCCCGCAGCGGCGCGATCCCGGTGCCGCCGCCCACCAGCAGCAGATCGGCGCCGCCGGCGTGGTCCAGGGTCATCCCGCCGGCCGCCGGGCCGAGCCGCAGCACGTCCCCGGGCGCGGCGCGGTGCACCAGCGCGTTGCTCACCCAGCCCGCCCGCACCGCCTTGACGTGGAAGGTGAGCAGGCCGTCCGGCCGGGGCGCCGAGGCGAACGAGTAGTGCCGCCAGACCCGCGGCCACCAGGGCGTCTCCACGGCGGCGTACTGCCCGGCCCGGTACGGATAGGCCTGGTCGGGCCGGACGGTGAGCACCGCGACGTCCGGGGTGCGGCGCTCGTGGGCGACCACCTCGCCCTGCCACCAGGGCGGCGAGGTGCGGGCGTCCCGCTCGGCGGCCTCGATCATGATCGAGGAGACCAGCCGGTAGACCCGGCGCCACGCCAGCTCGGTCTCGGTGGTCCACCGGCTGCCCGCGTACTTGGCCAGCGCGGCCACCAGGCACTCGCCGACCGGGCCGTAGTGGCCGGTCAGCGTGCCGTACCGGCGGTGGACGCAGCCCAGCGTGCCCAGGTACGCGCGCAGGCCCTCCGGGTCGCCGGCACCGCGGGCGGCCGTCAGCAGGGCGCGGAAGAGCCGGTCGCGCTGGACGTCCATGGCGGCCGGGAAGAGCGCCCGGATCTCGGGGTGGCCCAGGAAGACCAGTGCGTAGAAGTGCGCGGTGGCCCGGTCGGCCACCGGCTCGACCACCGCCAGGCTGGTCCGGATCAGTTCGAGGTCCCTGGCGGTGGGCGGCAGTTCGGCCGCCGCCCGGAGGTCCGGCGCGGCCGGCTCCGGAGTGAGCGCCGGGGCGGCCCAGTTGAGGCCGGGGGCGCTGGTGAACAGCGGCTCGATCACGGGGGCCGGCACCGGCGCGGCGGCGTCCGGCCGGCTCGGCGCGGGCACCGCGGGCGGGACGAGCGGCCGCGGCGGGACGACCGGCGGTGCCACGGGCGGGACGGCCGGCGGCAGGTCCGGGGGATCCGACGGCAGCGGCGGGACGGCCGAGGCCGCCGCCGAGCCGTGCCCGGTCCTGACCAGAAGTGTTCTGCGGGACTTCACCGCAGCGTTTCGAGTACCCAAGAGAATCGTTTCGCCTCCGGCCGGCCTTCGCCACCACCTGGCTTGTCTCGGTTGACGCCCAGGAAGCGTGACACGCCCGGAGTGCTCATCCGACGAATCGCGCGAAGCCCGGACACCCGCCCCCGGAACGCGCTACTCTCCCCACCCGCGTCGCCCTGGGTGGCGATTCCACCACCCAGGGCGACCTCGGGCGGGCCGGGTCGCTCAGAGCTGCCGCAGCAGCAGCCCCGGCTGCTCGACGCAGTCCGCCACGAACCGCAGGAACCCGCCCGCGGTGCCGCCGTCGCAGACCCGGTGGTCGAAGGTGAACGACAGCTGGGTGACCTCGCGCACCGCCAACTCCCCTTGGTGGACCCAGGGTTTGGCGACGATCCGGCCGACCCCGAGCATCGCCGCCTCCGGGTGGTTGAGGATCGGGGTGGAGCCGTCCACCCCGAAGACCCCGTAGTTGTTCAGGGTGAAGGTGCCGCCGGTCAGCTCGGCCGGGGCGATCGACCCGGTCCGCGCCGCCTCGGTCAACCGGCCCAGTTCGACCCCGATTTGCTCGGTGGAGAGGCGCTGCGCGTCCCGCACCACCGGAACGACGAGCCCGCGCTCGCCCTGGGCCGCGAAGCCCAGGTGCACCGCCGGGTGCCGCAGGATGCCCGAACCGTCCTCCGTCACACTGGAGTTGAGTTCGGGGAAGCGCTCCAGCGCGACGGTGCAGATCCGGGCGAGCAGCGCCAGCACACTCACCTTCGGGCCCGCTGCGGCGTTCAACTGCCGCCGCAGCGCCATCAGTTCGGTGGCGTCGGCGTCCACCCAGCAGGTCGCGGCGGGGATCTCCCGGTGGCTGCGGCCGAGCTTCTCGGCCACCGCCTTGCGCAGCCCGCGCAGCGGGACGACCTCCCCCACGGCGGACGGCGCCTGCGGCACCGGCCCGGCGACCGACCCGGCGGCGGGCCCGGAGACCTTCGCCGCGACCGCCCGTTCGACGTCCGCCCGCATGATCAGCCCGTCCGGCCCGCTGCCGGTGACCGACGCCAGGTCGACCCCCTGCTCCCGGGCCAGCCGCCGCACCAGCGGCGAGATCACCGGCAGCACGGCCACCGGGGCGGCCTGCGCGACCGGTACCGGAGCCCGAACCGGCGCCTGAACAGGAGCCGCAGCCGTACCGCCGACGCCGACCCGGCGCCGCCGCCCGCTCCGCCCCGGTTCGGCGATCCCGTACCCGACCAGCGGCCGCTCCACCTCCGCCGCCGGCCCGGCCGTCGCCGTCGCCGCCACCACCGCGAGCGGCTTCTCGCCCTCGCCCGGCGACACGGCGACCGTCACCAGCGGCGCGCCGACCTCGACCTCCTGGCCCACCTCGCCGAACAGCGCGGTCACCACCCCGCCGTACGGACAGGGCACCTCGACCACCGCCTTGGCGGTCTCCACCTCCACCACCGGCTGATCGACCGCGATCACCTCGCCGACCTCGACCAGCCAGCGCACCACTTCCGCCCCGGTGAGCCCCTCACCGAGGTCGGGCAGGGTGAACTCGCGCACGACGGGCATCATCCTCAGTCCTCCCACTGCAGCCGGGCGACCGCGTCCAGGATCCGGTCCACCCCGGGCAGGTGGTGGTGCTCCAGCATCGGCGGCGGGTACGGGATGTCGAAGCCGGTGACCCGCAGCACGGGCGCGGCCAGATGGTGGAAGCAGCGCTCGGTGACCCGGGCGGCGATCTCCGCGCCGGTGCCGCCGAAGCCGCCGGCCTCGTGCACCACCACGGCCCGGCCCAGCGAGCGCACCACCCGGCAGACCGTCTCGTCGTCGAACGGCACCAGGGTGCGCAGGTCCAGCACCGCGAGGTCCCACCCCTCGGCCTTCGCCACCTCCGCCGCCTCCAGGCAGACCGGCAGCGAGGGCCCGTAGGTGATCAGCACGGCGGAGGTGCCGGTGCGCCGCAACACGGCCCGACCGACCGGCTCGACCGGGGCGGCCGGGTCGAACTCCGCCTTGCCCCAGTACATCCGCTTGGGTTCCAGGAAGACCACCGGGTCGTCCGAGGCGATCGAGGCCCGCAGCAGCCCGTAGGCGTCGGCCACCGTCGCGGGGGTGACCACGTGCAGGCCGGGCGTCGAGGCGTAGTACGCCTCGGACGCGTCGCTGTGGTGCTCGACGCCGCCGATGCCGCCGCCGTACGGGATCCGGACGGTGATCGGCAGCGGCAGCCGGCCGGCCGTGCGGTTGCGCATCTTGGCGACGTGCGAGAACAGCTGCTCCAGCGCCGGGTAGGCGAAGGCGTCGAACTGCATCTCCACCACCGGCCGCAGCCCGTACATGGCCATGCCGACGGCGGTGCCGAGGATGCCCGCCTCGGCCAGCGGGGTGTCCAGGCAGCGGTCCGGGCCGAACTCGGCGGTCAGGCCGTCGGTGATCCGGAAGACGCCGCCGAGCGCGCCGACGTCCTCGCCGAGCACGTGCACCGTCGGGTCCTCGCGCATGGCGTCGCGCAGCGCCGCGTTGAGCGCCTGCGCCATGCTGGCGGTACGCGGGCCGGCGGGGGCGGGGGCCGTCGTCGTCATCAGTGCTGCACCTCGGCCTCGGCGGCCAGCTCCTCGGCCAACCGCGCCGCCTGCTCGCGCAGTTGCGGGGTTGGCTCGGCGTACACATGGGCGAACAGGGACATCGGGTCGAGCTCCGGGTCGGCGTGGAACTCGGCCCGCATCCGGGCGGCGAGCGCCTCGGCCTCGTCGGCCGCCTCCCGCACCAGGGCGTCGTCCAGCACCCCGAGTTCGCGCAGCGCCCGCTCCATCAACAGGATCGGGTCGTGCTCGCGCCAGGCCGCCACCTCGGCCTCGGTCCGGTAGCGGGTGGCGTCGTCGGCGTTGGTGTGCGCCTCGGCCCGGTAGGTCAGCGCCTCGACCAGGGTCGGGCCGCCACCGCTCCGGGCCCGCTCGACGGCCTCGGTCAGCACGCCGTGCACGGCGGGCGCGTCGTTGCCGTCCACCAGCCGGCCCGGCATCCCGTAGCCGACGGCCTTGTGGGCCAGCGTCGGGGCGGCGGACTGCGCGCTGAGCGGGACGGAGATCGCGTAGCCGTTGTTCTGCACCAGGAAGACCACCGGGGCCTGCAGCACGGCGGCGAAGTTCAGCGCCTCGTGGAAGTCGCCCTCGCTGGTGCCGCCGTCGCCGAGCAGCGCCAGCGCGACCACCGGGTCGCCGCTCAGCCGGGCGGCGTGCGCCAGCCCGACGGCGTGCGGGCCCTGGGTGCCCAGCGGGGTGCAGAGCGGGGCGGTCCGGCTGGCGCGCGGGTCGTAGCCGGTGTGGGCGTTGCCGCGCAGCAGGGTGAGCGCCTCCAGCGGGTCCACCCCGCGGGAGACCACGGCCAGGGTGTCGCGGTAGCTGGGGAACAGCCAGTCGCGCTCGCCGAGCACCAGCGCGGCGGCGACCTGGCAGGCCTCCTGCCCGGTCGAGGCCGGGTAGACGGCGAGCCGGCCCTGCTTGGTGAGGGTGGTGGCCTGCTGGTTGTACCGGCGGCCGACGACCAGGCGCCGGTACAGCTCGCGGAGCAGGGCGGGGTCGTACTTCTCCAGGGCGGGGGTGCCGAGGACCCGGACGGGAGCGGAGTCCGGGAGCAGCGGGGACGGGTCGGTGCGGGGGGCGGTGGCCCCGGGCAGCCAACCGGGCACCGCCGTGTGGTGTCTGTGGTCGAGAACGGTCATCTCGGGCACCTCCGGGGGTGGTGGGGGGCTCCCTACCGATTGTTCGGTCGTCTGTTCATCTTGACCAGAAGCGTGCGAAGGTGGTGGACAATCGGCCCGGGTGGCGGTCGACTGGGGGCAGTGCGTCCAATCCGTGGGGGTGGGGGGTCATGTCGGCTGAACAGATGTCCAGACTCGACCGGGTCGACCGGGCGATCCTGCGGCTGCTGCAGCAGGACGGCCGCGCCTCGATACGCTCGGTGGCCGAGCGGGTGCATGTGTCCCGGGCGAACGCGTACGCCCGGATATCCAGGATGGTCGAGGACGGCGTCATTCGCGGCTTCACCGCCAGGGTGGACCACGAACGGGCAGGTCAGGGCGCGTCCGCCTACATCACCCTGAAAATCGTGCAGAACTCCTGGCGCACCGTGCGCGAGCAGCTGCTGGCCCTGCCGGGGGTCGCGCACATCGCCCTGGTCGGCGGCGACTTCGACGTCCTGCTGCTGGTGCACACCGCCGACAACCACGCCCTGCGGGAGCTGGTGCTGGGCAGCATCCAGTCCATCCCCGAGGTCCTCGGCACCCGCACCATGCTGGTCTTCGAAGAGACGGACCAAGTCCCGCCGGACTGACTCAGCGCGCCCGGAGGCCGTCGAAGGCCAGGTGGACCACCGCGTCCGCGACCCCGTCGGCGGACTTGAGGCCCGGCCGGTACCACTCCACGATCGAGTTGATCATGCCGAACAGCAGCCGGGTGGCCAGCCGCGGCTCGACGTCCGCCCGCAGCGCGCCGTCCGCCACCGCCGCCCGCAGCAGCTCGGCCACCTCGTGGTCGAAGTCCCGGCGGCGCTCCAGCGCCCACTGCTCGGTGGCCGTGTTGCCGCGTACCCGCAGCAGCAGGGTGACGTACGGCAGCTCCGCCAGCAGCACCTCGGCGGTCCGCCGTACGACGTGCTCCAGCCGCTCCACCGCCGGCCCGTCGACCGCGCCCGGCTCGGCCAGGATCGCGAACAGCCCGTCCAGCGCCCGTCCGACGGCGAGCCGGAGCAGTTCCTCCTTGCCCCGCACATGGTGGTAGATCGACGACTTGGAGATCCCGGCCGCACGCGACAGGTCCTCCATGGAGGTGCCGTCGTAGCCGCGCTCGTTGAAGACGTCGACGGTCACCGCGAGCAGGGACTCCACGGTGTAGGCGGTACGCGTGGTGTGATCGGCCATCCTCCGAGTATCCCCGCCCGCCCCTTCACGACCGCGCCCGGGTGGCCTGGTCCACACCAAATCCCGGCGGCAGACCCTAGACTCGGCGGACGATCCGTCCATGGCCGAGCAGGTGGGGTAAGTCGATGAGCGCAATACCGGCAGTCGAATCCGATCTGCCAGAGCAGCGCGACGGCGAATCGGCGGCCGCCCCCGCGGCCGACTGGCGCGAACGCGCCCGCGACCTGGTCCTGCGCTTCGGCCCGGCGGTCTGGTGCTACGCCGTACTGAAACTGGTCGGCTTCACCGTCTTCATGAAGCTGCTCTCCTTCTCCGGGGACTACCTCGAGAAGCACCCCCGGTTCGGCGGCGGCGCCAACCCCTGGGACGTGCTGGCCAGCTGGGACGGCTGGTGGTACCAGCAGGTCGCCCAGTTCGGCTACCACCCGGCGCTGGTGCCGGTGCCGGGCGGCACCCCGGGCTTCACCATCGAGCAGAACTCGGCCGCCTTCTTCCCGCTCTACCCCGGCCTGATGCGGCTGGTCTCGGAGATCAGCCCGTTCGGCCTGTACGGCGCCGGAATGCTGGTCTCGGTGGTCGCCTCGCTGTTCGCCGCGGCCGGCATCTACGCCGTGGTGGACAAGCTGGCCGGCCCGCGCGCGGGCGTGATCGCGGCCGGACTGTGGGCGATCGCCCCCGGCTCGGGGGCCGAGTGGGCGCTCTACTCGGACTCGCTGTTCATCGCGCTGGCCGCCTGGGCCTGCTACTTCGTGATGACCAAGCAGTGGGTGACGGCCGGGGTGATCACCCTGATCGCCGGCCTCAACCGGCCCACCTCGGCGGCGCTGATCGGCGCGGTCGGCCTGGCCGCGCTGGTGGAGCTGTACCGGCGGGACAGCGGGGTGCTGCGCCCGCTGACCGCGATGCTGCTGGCCCCGCTGGGGCTGCTCGGCTACGTCGGCTGGGTGGGCTGGCGGATGGGCGACTGGGGCGGCTACTTCACGCTCCAGCGGGACGCCTGGCTGCACTACTTCGACTGGGGCCAGGGCACCTGGAACGCGATCCGCGGCATCCTGCTGGGCCGCAACGACTACCCGTTCGCCTACCACACGTCGGACATGCTGGCGACGCTGCTGGTGCTGAGCCTGCCGGTGCTGATCGTGCTGCTGATCCGGCTGCGCCCGCCGCTGGTGCTGACCGCCTACACCCTGGCGACCATCGTCTCGGTGCTCGGCAGCCTGGGCATCTTCGGCAACACCTCGCGCTACCTGCTGCCGGCCTTCCCGCTGCTGATCGCCCTCGCGGTGGCGATGCGCAAGCTGAGCTGGCCGGTGCTGGCCGGGGTGCTCGGCACCGGCGCGGTCGCCTCCGGCTGGTACGCCGGCTACGTGATCTTCGAGCTGGGCATCCCGTAACCCCGGCGCCACCGTCCGACAGGGGCTCCTCCGATCCGGGGGAGCCCCTTGGCGTCGTTCCCGCCGTTCACGATTCGCCCTCTTGAGCCGACCGATCGTTCGGTTACTCTGTGACGTGTCCCGTCCTCCCCTCTGAGGAGCGCACACCATGTCCGCAGCGGTCACCCACCCCCACGTCGCCGAGCTCGTCGAACGCCACCGGGCCACCCTGGAGGCCGCCGTCGACGCCGCCGCCAAGCGCGACTACTGGTCGCCCTACCCCGAGTTCCCCAAGGCCTACGGCGAGAGCGCCGCCGCGGACGGCAAGGCCGCCTTCGACTCGCTGCTGAACCGGCCGTTCGAGCTGCCCGGCCACCCCGCCGACGGCGACCTGGTCGGCGGCGAGGCCTCCCCGTACGGCCTGGAGCTGGGCGTCGGCTACCCGCACGCCGGTCCGGACGCCCTGATCGCCGCGCTGACCGCCGCCCGCCCGGCCTGGGCCGCCGCCGGCCCGCTCGCCCGCGCCGCGGTCTGCCTGGAGGTCCTGGCCCGGATCAACGCCCGCTCGCACGAGTTCGCCAACGCCGTCATGCACACCACCGGCCAGGCCTACCCGATGGCCTTCCAGGCCGGCGGCCCGCACGCCCAGGACCGCGGCCTGGAGGCCGTCGCCTACGCGTACACCGAGCAGACCCGGCTGCCGCAGAGCGCCGGCTGGACCAAGCCGCAGGGCAAGCGCGACCCGCTGGTGATGACCAAGGAGTTCACCGTCGTCCCGCGCGGCCTGGCGCTGCTGATCGGCTGCAACACCTTCCCCACCTGGAACGGCTTCCCCGGCCTGTTCGCCTCGCTGGCCACCGGCAACCCGGTACTGGTCAAGCCGCACCCGCGCGCCGTCCTCCCGCTGGCGCTCACCGTCCGGATCGCCCGCGAGGTGCTCGCCGAGGCCGGCTTCGACCCCAACCTGGTCTGCCTGGCCGCCGAGCACGAGGGCGGCACCGTGGCCGCCACCCTGGCCGTGCGCCCGGAGATCAAGCTGATCGACTACACCGGCTCCACCGCCTTCGGCGACTGGCTGGAGGAGCACGCCCGGCAGGCCGAGGTCTACACCGAGAAGGCCGGCGTCAACACCGTGGTCGTCGACTCCACCGGCGACTACAAGGGCATGCTCGGCAATCTGGCCTTCTCGCTCTCGCTGTACAGCGGCCAGATGTGCACCACCCCGCAGAACCTGCTGATCCCACGCGGCGGCATCGACACCGACCAGGGCGCCAAGTCCTACGACGAGGTGGTCCGCGACCTCGCCGCCGCCGTCGAGGGCCTGCTCTCCGACGACGCCCGGGCCACCGCCGTGCTCGGCGCCGTGGTCAACCCCGGCGTGCTGCGGCGCTCGGCCGCCGCGGCCGGCGGGGAGTACGGCGAACTCGCCCTCGCCCCGCGGGCGGTGGAGCACCCGGAGTTCCCCGGCGCGACCGTCCGCACCCCCGCGCTGGTCAAGCTGGACGCCGACAAGCCGGACGACCGCGCGGTCTACCGCAGCGAGTGCTTCGGCCCGGTCTCCTTCGCCGTCGCGGTCGAGAACACCGCCGCCGCCGTCGAGCTGCTGCGCGACACCGTCCGCAGCCAGGGCGCGATGACCGCCTCCGGCTACACCACCTCGCCCGAGGTCGAGGCCGCCCTGGTCGAGGCCGCCCTCGACGCCGGCGTCTCGCTCTCGCTCAACCTCACCGGCGGGGTCTACGCCAACCAGACCGCCGCCTTCTCCGACCTGCACGGCACCGGCGCCAACCCGGCCGCCAACTCCGCCTACTGCGACGGCGCGTTCGTCGCCAACCGGTTCCGTACCGTGGAGGTCCGCCGGCACAGCTGATCGCCCGCTCGCCTCCGGTCCCCGGCCACGCGCCGGGGACCGGAGATTCACAACGTCACTCCCGGGCAGCGATGATGGAGGCGGGCAGACGCCACACCCGGCGTCCATCCGCTGTTCGAGCACCGGGAGCTGATACATGAGCGAGAAGCAGACCGTCACCGACGTCATCGTGGTCGGCGCCGGACCGACCGGACTGCTGCTGGCCGGCGACCTCGCCGCCGCCGGGCTGGACGTCACCGTGCTGGAGAAGCGCGCCGCCGAGTCCAACCTCACCCGGGCCTTCGGCGTGCACGCCCGCAGCCTGGAGCTCCTGGACGCCCGCGGCCTCGCCGACGAGCTCATCGCCACCGGCACCCCGCTCGGCCACCTGCGGCTCTTCAACAAGCTCCGGGTGGACCTCACCGACCTCCCCACCCGCTTCCCCTTCGTCCTGATCGCCCCGCAGTACCGCACCGAGCGGCTGCTGCACGACCGGGCGGTGAAGGCCGGCGCGACGATCCTGCGCGGCGCCGAGGTGACCGGCCTGCGCCAGGACGCCGAGGGCGTCACCGTCGAGACCGTCGAGGACGGCGCCACCACCACCCACCGGGCCCGCTACGCGGTCGGCGCCGACGGCGTCCACTCCACCGTCCGCGAGCTGCTCGGCCTGCCCTTCCCCGGCGAGTCCGTGGTCGAGTCGGTGCTGCTGGCCGACGTCCGGCTGGAGCGCGAGCCGGACGAGGCGGTCACCGTCGGCGCCAACGAGCACGGCTTCTCCTTCCTGGTGCCGTTCGGCGACGGCTGGTACCGGATCATCGCCTGGGACCGCGCCGAGCGGTTCGCCGACGGCACCCCGCCCCCGCTCGACGTGCTCGCCGACATCGCCCGCGACACCCTCGGCGAGGACTACGGCCTGCACGAGGTCCGCTGGAGCTCCACCTTCCACAGCGACGAGCGGCAGGTCCCCGACTACCGCTCCGGGCGGGTCTTCCTGGCCGGCGACGCGGCCCACTGCCACTCCCCGGCCGGCGGCCTGGGCATGAACACCGGCCTGCAGGACGCCGCCAACCTCTCCTGGAAGCTCGCCGCCGCCGTCCGCGGCCGGGCCACCGACGCGCTGCTCGACACCTACCAGACCGAGCGGCACCCGGTCGGCAAGGCGGTGCTGCGCACCTCCGGCGCGCTGATCCGGCTCGCCCTCGCCCAGTCCGCGGCCACCCGGGCGCTGCGCGGCGCGCTCGCCTCGATCGCCGAGCACGTCGACCTGGTCGTGGAGCGCGGCGCCCGCACCATCTCCGGCATCGGCATCGCCTACCCCGCGCCCAAGGACGCCCACCCGCTGGTCGGCAAGCGCGTCCCGGACCTGCGGCTGACCGGCCTGGAGCCGCCGCGCGAGGGCACCCCGGCCGCGCCGCAGCGGCTCTACGAGGCCCTGCGGGCCGGGGAGTTCGTGCTGGTCAGCAATGACGAGGTGGCGGCCGCCGACCCGTGGGCGGACCGGCTGGTCACCGCCGCCCCGGCCGACCCGCACGGCAAGCTGCGCGACACCGTGCTGCTGATCCGCCCGGACGGCTACGCCGCCTGGGCCGCCGTCGACCCGGGCGCCGGCGAGCTGCGCGCCGCGCTCACCGAGTGGCTCGGCGAGGCCTGACCCACCGGGCCGGCCCCGGGGGAGTCACCCCGGGGTCAGCCCTTGGCCTTCTCGTAGTGCCGGGCCGCCTTCGCCCGGTTGCCGCACACCGCCATCCGGCACCAGCGGCGGCGGCCGTTCTGCGAGGTGTCGAAGAAGTGCAGGATGCAGGCCTCGTGCGCGCACTTCTTGATCCGCGCCGGCCCCTGGGCCAGCAGCCCCAGGAAGTCGTCCACCGCCAGCCAGGCGGCCAGCCGGTGCGGCTCGTCCATCTCCACCCGGTCCACCGGCCCGGCCGCCGAGGCCTCCCGGCGCACCCGCCCGTGCCGCAGCACCGCGTCCAGCCCGGCCAGCTCGGCGGCCCCGGGCAGCCGGCCCGCGTCCAGCTCGCGGACCGCCGCCGCCAGCGCCTCCCGCGCCTGCCCGACGGCGGCCAGCCCGGCCTCGTCCGCCGCGCACCGCTCGGCGAGACCGGCCGAGGAGAGCCAGATCGCGTAGCCCTCCGGCGCGGCCAGCAGGTCGTTGACCGGCACCCCGGCCCACCGCGTGTTCAGCAGGTCGAGCGCGAGCGGCTCACCGAGCAGCGGGCGCGGGTCCCGCGGGTCTGCTGTCCGCTCCGTCATCGCCACTCCCAAGCTCTCGGACGGTCCCCGAGTCTACGTCCGGCCGCGCCCGGACGGTTCCTGGCCGGAACAGGACAGTGCACCGGCCGGATCCCGTTGCCCGTCCGGGCAGCGGGCGGTCTGTTTCCGTACTGTTTCAAGATCGCTCACCGGCAGGCCCACCCCCCGTGACCACTGTCATACGCACGACTGATGACGTAGCCTCTCGACCGTGCATAGGGTTCCCCACAGCTCGGCGAGGCCGTTGACGGCGCGTTCCGGCGCCGCTCCGGGTCTGCCGGACCCGCTCGGTGGGGAAGGTAACCACATGGCCTCACAGCACCCCCAGGACGCACGACTCAGACTGGTCGGGCCGCGCCAGGACACACCCGCGCCCGCTCCCCGGCCACCCGCTCCGCCGCTGTCGCCCGCCCCGACGCCCGGACGCCCGAGCCCCACCGGCGGCTTCGCCGACACCCTGCACGTGGCGATCGAGGCCAGCGGCCTCAGCCTGGACCGGATCCGCGCCGCGCTCGCCCAACGGGGCGTCAGAGTCAGTGTCACGACGCTGAGTTACTGGCGGCGCGGGCGCAGCCAGCCCGAGCGCGCCAGCTCGCTGCGCGCCGTGCACCTGCTCGAGGAACTGCTCGGCCTGCCGCACTCCACGCTGTCCGCGCTGCTCGGCCCGCCCCGCCCGCGCGGGCGCTGGGCGGCCAACGCCAGCACCAGCCATCTGCGGCTGGAGGACGTCTGGCCGGGCGAGCGGGACATCTCCGACGTGTTCGCCGAGCTGGACGCGCCGCCGGCCGGCGAGCTGGAGCGGCTCTCGGTCCACGACTCGTACTACGTGGACGCCGACCGGCGCGGCAACCTGCTGCGGATGCGTCAGGTGGTCCGCGCCACGGTGGCCGGGGTGACCCGCTGCCTGGTGGTGCACAAGGCCGACGAGGAGGCGACCGGCTGCCCGGAGATCACCGGGGTGCGGCACGGCCGGCTCGGCCGGGTGCGCCGCCGCCAGGAGGCCGGGCTGATCGTCGGCGAGGTGATGCTGGACCGCCCGCTGGGCCTCGGTGACAGCACCGTCTTCGAGTACGAGGTGGAGATCCCGTCCGGCGGCGCGCAGACGACCGAGTACAGCCGCCGCTTCGCCACGCCGGTGCGCGAGTACGTGCTCCAGGTGCACTTCGACCCGGCGACCGTGCCGGTGCACTGCGAGCGGTACGACCGTGACCCGGGGGCGGACGTCGACCGCCGCCGCGAGCAGCTCTGGATCGGCGCCTCGGCCAGCGCCCATGTGCTCGCCCCCGACCAGCAGCCGGGCCACATCGGCATCCGCTGGGAGTGGGAGTAGCCGTACCGCGGCCCGGCGCCCGCGCGCCCGCTCCTCCGTCCGCACCCTCCGCACGCTTGTCATGGCAAAGCCATACTCTGGAAACCTAACCATTGAAACCGGCAGTACCGGTTGACCGTCTCCCGATCTAACCACTACCGTCGCTCGTAACGGTTAAGTGTGGCGCCCCGAGGCGCCCTGACCACGGGAGTGATCAGGCATGTCCGGCACCATCAGCAGCACCCTGCAGACCGGCCACGTGGGACTGAACGTCACCGACCTGGCCCGCTCGACCGCGTTCTACCGGCGCGTCCTCGGCCTGGAGCTGGTCAAGGAGGGCACGGACCCGGAGCGCCGCTTCGCCTTCCTCGGCCGCGACGGCCGCCTGGTGCTGACTCTCTGGCAGCAGAGCGAGGGCTCCTTCCCCACCGGCGCGCCCGGCCTGCACCACCTCTCCTTCCAGGTCGACTCGCTCGACGAGGTCCGCGCCGCCGAGGCACTGCTGCGCGAGCTGGACGCCTCCTTCGCCTACGACGGCGTCGTCCCGCACGGCGAGGGCACCGCCTCCGGCGGGATCTTCTTCACCGACCCGGACGGCGTCCGGCTGGAGATCTACACCCCGGCCGGCGTCGACGGGACCGGCGCCGAGGCACCCACCGCCTCCGCCCCGACCTGCGGCTTCTTCTAGGGACCCGGGGGAGGCACCCGCGATGACCACCGCCGCCACGCCGTACCACCCCGGCGAACGGGCCGTCCAGGACCGGGCCGGCCGGACGGACCGCGCCGACCACTCCGGCCGCGCCATCGGCAGCACCGTCCCGCCGGTGGCCGCCCGCTTCCTCACCGAGCGGCGGGTGCTGGTGGCCGGCGCGGCCGACGCCGACGGCCGGCTCTGGGCCACCCAGCTCAGCGGCCCGGCAGGCTTCCTGCGGGCCGCCGACGAGCGGACCGTGACGGTGGCCGCCCACCCGGCCGGGGACGACCCGCTGGCGGCCGCGCTGGCCGGCCCCGCCCAGGTGGGCACCATCGCGCTGGACCCGGCCGGCCGGCGCCGGATGCGGGTCAACGGCCGCTCCGTGCCGGACGGCCGGGGCGGCCTGGTGATCAGGGCCGACCAGGTCTACGCCAACTGCCCGAAGTACATCCAGCGCCGCAGCCCGGTGGACCGCCCGGGGGCCGGCGCCCCGCGCCTGCTGGCGGCCGGCTCCGCGCTGAGCACCGCCCAGCAGCTGCTGGTGTCCACCGCCGACACCTTCTTCGTCGCCACCACCGGGCCGGACGGCCGGATGGACGCCTCGCACCGCGGCGGCAACCCCGGCTTCCTGCGGGTGCTCGCGGCGGACCGGCTGCGCTGGCCCGACTACGCGGGCAACAGCATGTTCATGACGCTGGGCAACCTGGAGCTCGACCCCCGGGCCGGGCTGCTCGTCCCGGACTGGGAGACCGGCGGCGCGCTGCTGCTCACCGGCGAGGCCCGGACCGACTGGGCCGAGCCGGCCGCCGCCGGGCTGCCGGGCGCCGAGCGGGTGGTGGACCTGACGGTCACCGGCGTCCTCGAACTGGCCGACGCCACCCCGCTGACCTGGACCGGGCCCGAGTACTCGCCCGCCAACCCGCCCGCCAACCCGCCGGCCGTCGCGCACCCCGTCCCCTGACACCCCGCCACCCCGTCTAGCGCCTCCCGCTTCCCCGCGCCACACCCGGCACGCTGAATGGCCGTCACCCGTTCGGAGTAATCCACCGTGCCGATCATGCGTCCGCTTTGGGACTTTGGTCCCGATACCACGCGGTGTGTCCCTGGGAAGGACCGTGCTGTCACGCCGTCAGCGGCCTGACCTGCACCGTCCCCCAGCAGGAGAGACAAGAGGCGGAGAATGACCCGAACCGAGCAGCTGACCCCCCTGGTGGAATTCGCCGAGGTGGAGCCGGACGAGGACTGCATATGCGGGGGCTGCCGCGCCCGCCGTCGCGCCCGGCTGCACGCCGCGCCGGTGCACGAGGGCGGACACGCGGCAGCCCGCAGCGTCCGCCGCCGGGCCGCCGTGCTGATGGCCGCCGTCGGCACCGCCCTCGGCGGCGGCGCCGCCGGCGCGGCCACCGCCGTCGCGGCCCCCGCGCCGACCCCGTCCCCGGGCGGTTCCAGCAGCCCCCGCGCCGACACCCCGCAGGGCGAGGTCAGCGGCCTCTACGGCGATTCCCCGAGCGCCCGTTCGTTCGCCGCGCCGCGCGCCTCGGCCGCGCCGGTCACCCGGGCCCAGATCATCGACCGGGCCCAGCGCTGGGTCGACCAGAAGGTCCCGTACAGCATGAGCCGGTACTGGTCGGACGGCTACCGCCAGGACTGCTCCGGCTTCGTCTCGATGGCCTGGGGGCTGGGCAGCAGCCAGACCACCTGGACCCTGCCGAACTTCGCCGAGCGGATCACCAAGGCCGACCTGCAGCCCGGCGACATCCTGATCTACAACAACCCGTCCAGCCCGCAGTCCGGTTCGCATGTGACGATCTTCGGCGGCTGGACGGACTCCAGCCGCACCCGCTACATCGCCTACGAGCAGACCTCCCCGACCACCCTCAAGCGCTCCACCCCGTACGCGTACTGGAACAACTCGGCCTCCTACGTCCCCTACCGCTACAAGGGTCTCTCCACCGGCGGGGGCGGCGGCAGCACCGGCGGTTCGGGCTCCTCCTCGACGGCCTTCCCGGGGGCCGGCTCGTTCGGCCCGGGCGCCAACAACGCCCACGTCACCCAGCTCGGCCGGCTGCTGGTGCAGCGCGGCGGCGGCCGCTTCTACAGCGAGGGCCCCGGCCCGCGCTGGGGCGAGGCCGACCGGCGGGCCACCGAGGCCTTCCAGCTCGCCCAGGGCTGGCGCGGCAGCGAGGCGGACGGCATCCCGGGCAAGGCCACCTGGGACTACCTGGTCAACGGCAAGGGCCGCGACATCGACGGCGGCACCCCGCTGCCGCCCCCGCCGGTGAACCCGCCCGTCAACCCCGGCACCGGCGTGCCGGCCTTCCCGGGCGCCGACAAGTTCGGCCCGGGCGCCGGCAACGACTGGGTGCGCCAGCTCGGCGAGCAGCTGGTCCGCAAGGGCTACGGCCGCTTCTACACCCAGGGACCGGGCCCGCGCTGGACGGACGCCGACCGGCGCAATGTGCAGGCCTTCCAGGAGGCCCAGGGCTGGCGCGGCGCCGAGGCGGACGGCTACCCCGGTCCGGACACCTGGAGGCGGCTGTTCTCCTGACGTCCCGCTCCTGACGTCCCGTTCCTGACGTCCCCCGCCCGGGCCCGGCCCGGCCGCCGGTTCAGACCGGCGCGCCGGGCGGGCGCCCGGACATCCAGTGGAACAGCCCCATCGCCACACTGGTCGCCAGGTTGAAGCTGGAGACCCCGGGCCGCATCGGTACCGCGACCAGGTGGTCGGCCCGCGCCTTCAGCTCCGCCGTCACCCCGTGCCGCTCGGTGCCGAAGGCGAGCACCGCGTCGTCCGGGAAGGCCGTCGCCCGGATGTCCGCGCCCTCCGGGTCCAGCACGTAGAGCGGGCCGGCCGGCAGCTCCGGCAGGGTCAGCCGCTCGACGGCGGTCGCGAAGTGCAGGCCCGCGCTGCCGCGCAGCACCGCCGGGTGCCAGGGGTCCAGCTCGCCGGTGGTGACCACGCCCGCCGCGCCGAAGCCGGCCGCGAGCCGGATCACCGCGCCGACGTTGCCCAGGTTGCGCGGGTTCTCCAGCAGCACGACGGGCGCCCGCCGGGGCCGGACGGCCAGCGCGGCACGGTTGGCCCCGGCGGTGGGCCGCACCGCCAGCGCGATCACCCCGGTCGGGTGCAGCCGGGGCGCCAGCGTGCGCAGCGCGGCCTCCGGCAGTTCGGCCGCCAGCGCGTCCAGCGCCGGTGCCACGTCCGGGGCGAGTTCGGCGGCGAACGCCAGCAGCGCGGCCCGGTCGGCGGTCAGCACCTGCCGGACGGCGCCGCCGAACCGCAGCGCGTGCTTCAACGGGTGGAACCCGTCCAGCAGCACCGTCCCCGGCTCCTCGGCCCCGGCCCGCCAGGCCCGCAGCAGTTCCTCGTTCATCCCGCCCACTCTGCCATCCCCGGCCGCAGCGGCCTCAACGCCCGGTGGGCTCCGGCTCGCGCTGCTCGACGGCGGCCGCCGTGCCACCGCCGCGCAGCGCCCGTTCGAGGTCCTTCAGCGCCTGGAGCAGCAGCCGGGTGCCGGAGCGCACGACGTCCCGCTGCACCCCGGGCGGTTCCTCGGCGAGCCGCCGCTCCAGCCGCTCCTGCGCCTCCCGGACGGCGCCGAACTCCACCGGCTGCCCGGTCAGCAGCGCGCCGGCCGCCAGCGCGGTGGCCAGCCGCAGCTCCTCGGCGAACTCGGCCGCCCCCGGCACCGGCTCGGCGTCCGCGCCGGGCAGGTGGGCCTCCAGCAGCACGGCGACCCGTCCGAGGTGGCCGACCGCCGCGCGCGCCCGGTCCAGCTGGCGCCGGCTCACCCCGGGCAGCCCGGAGGCGTGCCGGCCGGGCTCGGCGTCCGCCCGCTGCATCGCCTGGAGCAGTTCCGAGCGGGCCTCCCGGGAGTCCAGCAGCGCCGAGCGGACCTCCCGGCCGCGCGGCGCGGCGGGCCGCTCGTAGACGGCGATCACCTCGGCCGCGTACCGCCCGGCGGCGGCCAGCCACTCGGCCAGCCGCTCGCCCAGCCGGGCGGTCTGCCAGGTCGGGAAGAGCGCGTAGACGAGCAGCGCGATCGAGCCGCCGAGCAGGGTGAGCCCGACCCGCTCCACCGCCGTGGCCAGCGGGTTCCCCTCCTGGAGCCCGAGCAGGAAGACCACGTAGGAGGAGATGCAGGTGGTGATCACCGCGTAGCCGGTGCGGAAGGTCAGGTAGGCGCCGCCGATCGAGAGCACCGCGAGTACGGCCAGCACCCACTCACCGGGCCGGGCCAGCTGCACCACCAGGGTGGAGGCGGCCACGCCGACGACCGTCCCGGCCAGCCGGGCCACGCCCCGGCTGTAGGTCTGCGCGAAGTCCGGCCGCATCACCATCGCGGCCGTCATCGGCGCCCAGTAGCCGTGGTGGAAGCCGGCCAGCCGGGCCAGCAGATAGGCGGCGGTGACCACCCCGGTCAGCCGCACGGCGTGCTGGAACACCGCCGAGTGCGGATGGAACTGCCGCCGCACCGCGCGCAGCGCCGTCGGCAGCATCCGCACCAGCGGCGGCTTGCGCAGCGCTCCGCCGGGCTGGACGACGGGGGTGTCGATGGTGTCCTCGGAGGCCCGGTCCAGCGCGTCGGCGGCCTTGCGGAGCAGCCCGGCGAGCCGGCGCGCGGCCCGGCGGGCGGCGCCGCGCAGCTCCGGGCCCTCGGTGCGGGCGACCAGGGTGAGCGCCGGCGCCGAGCGGGGCAACTGGAGCGGGTCTCCGGTGCGGATCGCCCGGGCCAGCGCGTCCATCGCCTCGGCGGAGGCGGCCAGCACCTCCCGGGCCCGGTCGCGCTCCGGGCCCTCCTCGGGGGCGCCGACCTTGGGGTCGGCGATCGCCGCCAGGGTGGGCCGGATCCGCTCGGCGAGCCCGCGCAGGCCGCGCAGTTCGGGCGGTCGGCGCCGGTCCTGCCAGGGTGTCAGCGCGGCGGCGTGCCGGGCCTCCATGAACGGTTCCGGGTCCACGTGCGCGGTCGGGTCCTGGCGCAACCGGCGCGCGTAGTCGGCGAGTTCGGCGTAGGTGTCGGCGAGCGCCTCGCGCTGGGCGGTCCAGCTGCCGATCGGCCAGACGGTGATGACCAGGGCCTGGGCGGCGCCGCCGAGCGCGCAGACCAGCCCGTGGCCGAGCGCGGTGAGCGGGCTGACCGGCAGCTGGACGACGATCAGCATCACCGAGAGGGTGTTGGCGGCGACCACCCCGGCGGTCGGCCCGATCGCCCAGGCGAGTCCGGCGCCGAAGGCCCAGACCGCCAGCAGCACCGGGAACGCCCCTGTCACCCCGGCGGCCAGGTAGCCGAGGAAGGTGCTGACGCCGAGTCCGACCCCGGCGGCGACGGCGAGCGTGGCCCGGGGCCGGAAGCTGCGCTGGAAGGTCGCGGTCCCGGCGATGAACGCGCCCATCGCGGCCGAGGTGGCGAGCCGGGCGTCGCCGAGCGCGAGGGTCGGGAAGAGCACCAGGGCGACGGCGAAGGCACCGCGCACCGCCCGCTTGGGGTCGGTGAGCGTCCGGTCGATGGTCAGTCCGGTCCGCGCGGTGTCTCGAAGCGCGGCGAACCAGGACATACCGGTCAGCTTAGTGGCGGCGCCCCGGCCCGATCCGCGCGACCCGCTCCCCGGCCCACAGCAGCGCCGCCGTCGGCAGGAACACCGCGTCCGCCGCGATCATCGCCAGCGAGAACACCGGCAGCCCGAGCAGCACCGCGATCCCCACGTGCTCGGCCATCATCACCACCAGCAGCGCGTTCTTGATCCGCCGGCTCAGCAGCGTGAACGGGAAGGCCACCTGGAGCAGCACCGTCCCGTAGGTGATCAGGAACACCGGCAGCAGCGCCCCGCCGACCAGCCCGGACAGCCCCGGCCAGGGCGTGAAGTAGTCCAGGTGCAGCGGGTAGTACAGCGCGGTGCCGTCCTGCCAGCGCGAGCCCTGCACCTTGTACCAGCCGGCCGTGGCGTAGATCAGCACCACCTCGACGGCGATCACCAGCATCGCGCAGTTGTGCACCATGGTCGCCAGCGCGTCCAGCACCGCCCTGGTCTCGCCCTCCGGCGCCAGCCGGTCCACCAGCCACCAGAGCCCGGCCACCGCCCAGAGCAGCCAGAACAGCGCCCCCCAGCCGACGTACGGGAACGCCGGGACCGTCCAGTCCAGGCTCGTCCCGGCGAAGCCGCCCAGCCGGCAGACCAGCAGCACCGCCCCGAGCACCGCCCACAGCGGCACCCCGGCCACCCCGTCCCGACCGGAGCGGGCCCGCCGGGCGTCCAGCGACCACACCTCGGCGCACCGGGTGAAGACCAGGTACACCGCCATCAGGTGGACGATGTTGTCGCCGCCGTCACCGAGGAACACATTGCGGTTCTGCAGCGACAGCACGGTGACCAGGAACAGCACCGTGGCCGCCCTGGTCCGCCAGCCCAGCAGCACCGCCAGCGCGGCCAGCGCCGCCAGGTGGTAGACCAGCTCGAACCAGGGCCGCCCGCCGAACCAGGGCAGCACCGTCAGCGCCCCGTTGTCGGCCAGCAGCCGCTCCGCCAGCTCCATCGACCAGGGCGAGGTGTCGCCGTACAGCAGCCGCCGGTTCGGCCACTCGCGCAGCAGGTACGCCAGCCAGACCAGCCCGAAGCCGATCCGCACCGCCGCCGCCTGGTACCGCCCGAGCACCCGGCCGGCGAACACCTCGAAGGCACGGGCGGCCGACGCGGCCAACGCGTCCTGGCCCGGCCGTCGCGCGGCGGCCGGCGCGCCGGCACCGTCCCGCGGGCCCGGCTGGCGGGGCACTCCGTCGACCGGCCGCTCCGGCGCCCCGGCCGGGGGCGGGCCGCTCACCACAGCCCCCGCAGGTCCGCGTCCCGCACCGGCCACCAGGGCAGCTCGCGCACCTTCGGCGCGGGCGGCGCCGCCTCCCCGCTCCACTCCGGCGGCGCGATCGTCGCCGTGGTCACCCGCAGCTCGACCGCCACCACCGGCCGCCCGTCCACGCTGCGGCCGATCCGCTGCACCGCGATCCGCTTCAGGTACTCCTCGGCCAGCCGCCCGCGCGCCGTGGTCGGCGACTCGTCCTCGGCGCTGTGCGAGCCGTCGTAGAAGTCCCAGGCCCGGCGCAGCAGGTTCTGGTCGGCGTGGCCGGGCGCCGGATTGCCCCGGATCGCCGCGATGTCCCGCGCGGTCAGCCCCACCCAGTCGTGCACCACGGCGTCGCCGTCCGCCGACGCCGTGCGCACCCGGGCGTCCACCGCGACGTTCTGCTGCAGCGGATTGGGCGCGAACAGCTTCCAGTTCTGCTCGAACTCCGGGTAGATCAGGCCGTCCAACTGCTCCCGGTACTCCCGGGAGAGCGAATTGGCGGGAGCCACGTGCAGGAAGACGGCGCCGAGGAACAGCCCGGTGGCCGTCACCAGCACGACGGCGGCCGTGCCCAGGACGACCCGGGCGGCCGTCGACCGGACCCGGCGGACGGGCGGCTCGTGCGGTCTCTCGGCGTTCTCGGCGTCCTCGGCACTCTCGGCCATGAACTCCCCCGGGGACGGGTGGGGCCGGCACCGCGCCGGCCCGGTCGCGCGCCCATCCTGCCCTACTCCCGGCGCCCTGCGGAGCCCCGGTTCCCCCCGGTCCCCCGCTACAGGACGAAGGCGTCCCGGCCGTCGCTGCTCACCATCGGACGGCCCGCGCCGTCCCAGGCGTACATCCCGCCGTCCACGTTGACCGCGTCCCGGCCGTTCTGCACCAGGTACTGGACGACCTGCGCGGAGCGCCCGCCCACCCGGCAGAGCACGTACAGCTTCCCGTCCGGCAGCTCACCGAGCCGCGCGACCACCTCGCCGATCGGGATGTGCAGCGCGCCCTCCACATGACCGGCGTCCCACTCGTCCTGCTCGCGGACATCCAGCAGGGCGGCCTCGGCGGGCACGGCGGCGGCGTCGATGGTGGGGATCTGCGCGAACATCGTCTGGTTCTCCTGGGCGTCGGGATCGGCCCCGCCATTGTCCCCCACCGGGCCGCCGAGCAGGTTCGCCAGCTCGGCCTGCTGGGCGGCGGCCTTGGCCAGCAGCTGCTCGGCCAGCTCGGCCAGCAGCCCGTCCGGGTCCTGCGGGGCGAGCGCCAGCAGCTCACCCATCGCGCTGCGCTCCAACCGGACCTGTTCGGCGGCGAGTTCGCCGATCCGGCCGGTCAGCCACTCCAGCCGGCGGCGCAGCCAGCCGAGCCGGTCGGGGGAGTCGACGGCGGGCGCCGCCTCGGGCGCGGTGGACCACTCGGCGGCCAGCGCCTCCAGCGCGCCGGTGTCGCCGTACGCGTAGGCCTCGTTGACCCGGGCCAGGAACGCCGCCCGGCGGCCCTGCTCCTCCGGGTCGGTGGACAGGTCGGGGTGGGCGCGGCGGACCAGCTCGCGGTAGATCCGCTGGGCGTCCCGGCCGGGCCGCACCCGGGCCGGCGCGGCCGGCGGCGGCGGGGTCTCGCCCTGCTCGCCGCGCTCCCGGACGCTGTCGAACAGCGCGTCCAGGTCCGGCAGGTCCTCGACCCGCCCGCGCGCCTCGTGGGCCCGCCGCAGGTCCTCCGGGTCCCCGGTGCGGGCGGCCACGGCCTCCGCGAGCAGCGCGTCCAGCTCGTCCAGCCGGGCGTACAGCGGCCCGAGCAGCTGGTGGTGGATCAGCGCGAAGTTGTCGATCTCGACCCGCAGCGTCCGCACGTCGACGTCCATCGTGAGCCAGGCGAGTTCGGCGGCCTCGACCCGCTCCTCCAGCTCCTGCTGTTCCGGATCCGTCCAGCGGACGGGGATCTGCGCGGTCACCTCTCGCCTCCTCCTGCGTGCCGTCCTGCGACCCTACCGCCCGCCCGCGCGGTGCCATCGCGGGGTGGACGGGGAGTGCGGACCGGCGCACGGCACGTGACACGCAACTGATACCGAGGAATCTCCCCGTTTCGCTTTCGACTCCCGCCCCGTCCGTGCTTCGCTGGTATCCGCACAGCGTGCCTTCCTCCGGAGAAACGGCCGTCTCCCGACACGGCGGCCAGGCGGGAGCAGACCGAATCCATGGTGGACGATCCCAACTCCACACCGCGTCCGGCGGGCACCGACCCGGGGCCCGGCCCGGCACCGGGTGACCAGCCGTCAGGGGTGGCCGCCCTGGTCCGGCTCGCCCTCGTGCTGATCGACCGCGACGGGCGGGTCACCCAGTGGAGCCGGGCCGCCGAGGAGCTGTTCGGACACCGCGCCGAGGCGGTCCGCGACCGCCCGGCCGCCGGCCTGCTGCCCGCCGCCGCGCCGCGCGGCGGGCCGGGCCCGGCCGCGCTCCCGGGCGCAGGCCGCCTCCGGGACACCTTCACCACCCTCGCCGGACTGACCGCGGCCGGCGCCGCCTGGGCGGGACAGCTGCCGGTGGTCGACCGCGAGGAGCACCTGCGGGACGTGCTCTGGTGGGCCTACCCGGTGGACGGCCCGGCCGGCGGACTGCTGGCCCTGGCCGCCGACGCCCGGCCGCTGCGCTCCTCCGGACCACGGCTGGCCGTCGGCGAGCGGCAGCTGCCGTTCGCCGCCGCCCCCGGCGCCCTGGGCGGCTTTCACCGGCTCTCCGCCGCGCTGACCACCCCCGGCCGACCGGTCCCCGAACCGCTCGCCGCGCTGCTGCCCGGCTCCGCCGGACGCCGCGGACCGCTGCTCGCCGCGCTGGCCCGGGCCGGGCTGCCCGCCCTGCGGCTGGACCCGGCCACCGTGCTGCCGCTGCGCCCGGCCGACCCGGCGGCCGGCACCGCGCACGCCGCGGCCGGGATCGGCCGCCGCTACCCGACCGCGCAGCAGCGCACCGCCCGGCTCGGCCCACCGCCGCAGCCCGAGCAGTCCGCGCCAGGCCGCCGCCCGGCCGGTCCGCTGCCCGTCCAGCGCGAGTCCACGGCCCCGCAGGGCGCCGCCGCACAGGCCGCCGCCGCCCCGACCGCGGCCACCCCGGCGGCCGGCCTCGGCACGCCGGCCGCCGGCCCGGTCGTCCCGGCGCCGCCGAGAGGAGGCACCACCATCGAGCAGACCACCGTCGGACCGCCCGCCAACGGGCACCGGCTCCACCCGGGCGAGCCGAGCGCGCCCCCCGCCGCCGTGCCGCCGCCCGCCGCCGTGCCGCCGCCCGCCGCCGTGCCGCCGCCCGCCCCCGCGCCGCCGCCCGCCCCCGCGCCGTCGGCCGGCCCCGCGCCGTCGGCCGGCCCCGCGCCGTCGGCCGGCCGGTTCGGCCCGTTCCTCACCAACGGCCACGCCGGCGAGCAGCTGGCCCTGCTCAACGAGGTCGGCGGCAAGGTCGGCACCACCCTCGACCTCGGCTTCACCGCCCACGAGCTGTGCCGGGTGCTGGTCCCCCGGGTCGCCGACTTCGCCTGCGTCGACCTCGTCGACGGCCTGATCTCCGACTCCGAGCTGCCCGAGGCCCGCCCGGACGACGACACGATGCTCCGCCGGGTCGCGCTCGCCTGCAACGAGTCCACCGGCCAGTGGGACCACGTGCTCGCCGAGGGCTCCCTGGTCGCCATGCCCCGCCGCACCCCGCCCGGCATGGCCCTCCAGCTCAACCAGCCGGTGCTGGTCCCGGTGATCGCCCGGGACGTCGCCGTCGACTACGCCGCCGCGCTCGGCGGACCGGAGCTCGTCCCGGTGGTCTCCGGCCGCTCGATGCTGGTGGTACCGCTCTCCGCCCGCGGCACCGTGCTCGGCATCCTCAAGCTGCTCCGGCTCCCCGACCGCGGCCCCTTCGACGAGGGCGACGCCGCCACCCTCAAGGAGCTGGCCGCCCGGGCCGCGCTCTCCCTCGACAACGCCCGGCTGCACCGCGCCGAGTCCCGGGTCGCCACCACCCTCCAGCGGTCGATGATCCCGACCCGCCCGCCGCAGATCCCCGGCGTCCAGATCGCCCACCGCTACCTGCCCGGCGACTCCCGGGCCGAGGTCGGCGGCGACTGGTTCGACGCGATCCAGCTGCCCGGCAGCCGGGTCGCCCTGGTGGTCGGCGACGTCATGGGCCACGGCCTGCACTCGGCCGCCGCGATGGGCCGCTTCCGCACCGCGATGCAGACCCTGGCCGCCCTCGACCTCCCGGCCGGCCAACTGCTGCGGCACCTGGACAACCTGGCCCACAAGCTCGGCGACGACCACCTCGCCACCTGCCTGTACGCGGTCTACGACCCGATCAACCGGACCTGCGAGCTGGCCAGCGCCGGCCACGTCCCGCCGGTCCTGGTCCACCCCGACGGCACCGGCGAACTGCTGGAGATCCCGGCCGGCGCCCCGATCGGCGTGGGCGGGGTCCCGTTCGTCGCCAAGACCATCGACGTCTCGGACGGCTCGATGCTGGTGCTCTGCACCGACGGCCTGGTCGAGGTGCGGGGCGGCGACATAGGAGCGGGACTGGCCGCGCTCTGCGGCAACCTGATCGACCCCACGCAGAGCCCCGAGCAGGCCTGCGACGTGGTCCTGGACCGGCTGCACTCGGACGACCGCAAGGACGACGTGGCGCTGCTGGTGGCCCGCTTCGACGGGGTCGCGCCGAGCGAGGTCGCCACCTGGGACCTCACCGTCGACCAGCGCGAGGTCGGCCGGGCCCGCGTCCTGGTCCGCGAGCAGCTCGCCGCCTGGCACCTGGAGTCGCTCAGCGACACCGTCGTGCTGCTGGTCAGCGAGCTGGTCACGAACGCCGTCCGGGTCGCCCGCGACCGGGTCCAGCTCCAGCTGATCCGGGTCGACAAGCTGCTGGTCGAGGTCAGCGACGACAACCACAACCTGCCCTCGCTGGAGCCCGCCGAACAACTGGGCGAGACCGGCCGCGGCCTCACCCTGGTCACCAAACTCGCCGACCACTGGGGCACCGCCCGCAAGGCGGTGGGAAAAGTGGTCTGGTTCGAACTGCCGCTCTGATAGGAGCCCACTCGCCTCCGGGCCGCTCGCGGGCCGCGTGCCCGGGGCGCTCGGGGCGCGGGCGGCTACGGGACGGCGGCGCCGGCCGGGGTGCGGCGGCGGGCCTCGGTGGCCGCCTCCAGCGAGGCGGTGGCCGCCGCCACCACGGCGGCCGCCCCGACCCCGGCCAGCACCCGCGGCCAGAAGTCCCCGAACACCTCCACCGAGACCGCGATCAGCAGCGCCGCTGTCACCGCGACCACGTGCTCCATGCCCGCCAGGTTCGGCAGCACGACCGCCTCACCGACCATCAGCGCCACCACCAGCCCGGCGGTGAACCAGGCCCGGCAACGGAACGCGATGCAGATCGCCAGCGCCACCACCGCGGCCGACGGCCCGGTGTCCCGCACGTGCGCGACCCACTTCGGGAAGCCGAAGAGGTGGTCCGGCCCGATCGCCACGCCGACCCGGGCGAACAGCGTCCCGGCCAGCGTGCAGGTGTAGGCCACCACCAGGGTCAGCCGCCGGCCGAGCACGATCTCGGCGATCCCGAAGACCACGAAGACCTGCGCCAGCGCCCCCCACACCGGCAGGTCCAGGGCCGGCACGTACAACGACAGCGGCGTCCGCAGCAGCGAGACCTCCAGCGGCAGCGCCGCCTTCACCACCCCGATCTGGGTGACGAAGCGCTCCCCGCCCGGCAGGTGCTGGACGATGCTGAACAGCAGAATCAGACAGGTCGCCGCGGTGGCCAACGGGACGGCCGCGAACTTCTTGCGGACCACCTGCTCCCGGACCGTACCGAACAGCGTTCCCCACTCGGCGACAGCGGCCTCTCTGGCAATAGCCACCGGCCCCTTTCGCACGCCCCCCGCGTGGGTGCTCCGCATCACAACCGGTTCTCCAAATCCCCGTCGGCGCAAGCGCCTTCCCGACTACCCCCACATTAGAAGCCGCTTATCGAATCCACATCGGCATTTGTGCCGATCCCCGTCATCCTCAGGGGGGAGGAGCCACCCCGAAATCCCCCCATCCGGACGACCGGTCCCCTCCGCCCCCCGGCGGAGGGTCTACCCCTTCCCGCCCCGTGCCGCCACCGGCACGCGGGGCGCCTCGACGGCGGGCGGCCCCTGGTGCCGGCGACGGAACAGCGCGGGCAGGCTCGGTGCGGTGATGAAGCCCTCGGCCCGGGCACTGGCGATGCCGATCCGCGGAATCTCGCTGCTCTTCTCGAAGAGCAGATAACGCGGCTCCCAGATCGGCCGGTACTTGGCGTTGGCCCGGTAGAGCGATTCGATCTGCCACCAGCGCGAGAAGAAGCCCAGAACGGAACGCCAGAGCCGCAGCACCGGTCCGGCGCCGAGCTTCGAGCCGCGCTCGAAAACGGAACGGAACATCGCGAAGTTCAACGAGACCCTGGCCAGATTCACCTCGCGGGCGCGCTGCAGGAGTTCGATCACCATGAACTCCATCAGGCCGTTCTCGGTGTCCCGGGCCCGGCGCATGAGGTCCAGCGAGAGCCCGTCCACACCCCAGGGCACGAAGCTGAGCAGCGCCTTCAGCTCGCCGTCGGCGTCGTGGCACTCCAGCATCACGCAGCGCCCGTCGCCCGGGTCGCCGAGCCGGCCCAGCGCCATCGAGAAGCCGCGCTCGGTCGCGCCGTCGCGCCACTGGTCGGCCTTGGCGACCAGGTCGGCCATCTCGCTCTCGGGGATCTCCTCGTGGCGGCGGATCCGCACCGTGTACCCGGCCCGCTTGACCCGGTTGTACGCCTGGCGCACCACCCGCATCGCCCGGCCGTCCAGCGAGAACTCGTCCAGCTCGACGATCGCCTCGTCGCCCAGCTCCAGCGCGTCCAGGCCGTGCCGGGCGTAGATCACGCCGGCCTCCTCGGAGGCGCCCATCACGGCCGGCGCCCAGGCGTGCTCGCGGGCCTCGGACAGCCAGGCGTCGATCGCGCCCGGCCAGGCCTCCGGGTCGCCGATCGGGTCGCCGGAGGCCAGCGAGACACCGCCGACCACCCGGTAGGCGACCGCCGCCTTGCCGCTCGGCGAGAAGATCACCGCCTTGTCCCGGCGCAGCGCGAAGTAGCCGAGCGAGTCCCGCTCGCCCTGCTTGTCCAGCAGCACCCGCAGCCGCTGCTCGTCCTCGGCGGTGAGCAGTTCGCTGCCGCGCGGGCTGCGGAAGGCCACGTAGAGGACGAGCAGGAAGAGCAGCGCGCCCATCGCGTTGATGACCGCGTTCACCCAGGTCGGCGCGTCGATCACGGAGCGCAGGTGCTCGGACGGGGTGATGGTGATCATCCGGCCGACCGAGTAGCGGAACATGTCCCAGAAATCCGCGTCCGGCAGGTCGTTGGTCAGCGCGACCAGGCCGGCGCCGACCACGCCGCCGAAGCCCAGGCCGGCCACGAAGGTGGCGGCGGCGGTCTTCGGGTTGGAGCGGTCGCCCTTGGAGGTGAACTCCTTCCGGCCGATCAGCAGCGCCAGCACGAAACCGCAGGTCAGCACGGTGGAGACATAGTTCAGCGGGTGCCGGTCGAAGCCCTCGTCGGTCAGCAGCATGGCGGCCAGGTAGAGCAGCGCGAACAGGCCCGCCAGCGCGATGTTGAAGATCCACGCCGCCCGCTTGCGGCGCCGCATGGCGATCGCCAGGAAGACCGAGAGCACCGCGCTGCTCAGGCCCGCGGTCATCAGGTAGGGGGTGAAGTACTCACCCTCGTTGTGCGTCTCGACCTGGTCCCGGAACTGCGCCAGCACCACGGTGACGAGGTTGAGCAGGGCGATCAGCCGCAGGTACCAGACGGTCGCCGCGGCGGCCCGCGGGCGCCAGCGCGCCATGAACGCGCCGGGCTCGGACCCGGACCCGGTGGGGGAGGTGGACGGCTCCGGCTTCACAGTGGACGACACAGCTCAATTCCAAACGATCAGGTGGTGGGTCGCATCCGCACGCGACCCGGCTGGACGCCCACCCCGGCCGGCAGGCCGACTGAGCGGCAGCCAATTCCATGGTTCCCCACTGACGGTGAGAATCGCGTGAACCAGGTAGCGGATTCACACCCCCGCCGTTCGGCGGGGGTCACCCGGCCGGTCCGACCCCGGCGAAGCCGCCGGTCAGGGCCTACCCTCGATTCCAGTCATGCGGACCGGACCGGCCCGGCCGCCGAACCGAGGAGGGCCCCATCACCACCACCCGCGTGCTGATCGTGGACGACGAGATCCTGGTCCGGTCCGGGCTGGGCCTCATCGTCGGCTCCGCCCCCGATCTGGAGGTGGTCGGCGACTGCTCGGGCGCGCAGACCGAGGAGCACGTCCGGCGGCTGCGCCCGCACGTGGTGCTGCTCGACATCCGGATGCCCGACCTGGACGGCATCTCGGTGCTCCGCCGGCTGCGGGCGCTGCCCGACCCGCCGGCCGTGGCGATGCTCACCACCTTCGACACCGAGGAGTACATCGGCACCGCGCTGCGGGCCGGCGCCTCCGGCTTCCTGCTCAAGGACACCGCCCCCGAGCAGCTGGTGCACGCTGTCCGGGTGCTGGCGGCCGGCGGCAACATCCTCTCCCCCACGGTGACCCGCACCGTGATCGGCGGCTACGTCGACGGCGGCGGCCCGGACGCCGAGGCCGCCACCCTGGCCCGCACGCTGACCGGCCGGGAGCTGGACGTGCTGGCGCTGCTGGGCGAGGGCCTGTCCAACGCCGAGATCGCCGACCGGCTGTTCCTGGGCACCGGCACGGTGAAGGACCACATCAGCGCGATCCTCGGCAAGCTCGGCGCCGCCAACCGGGTCCAGGCGGCCGTGATCGCCCACCGGGCCGGTCTGGTCCGCCCGAAGCCGAGCAACGGGGCATGAGCGGCGAAGCCCTACCCGCACGACGTCTGCCGGCCGGGTTCACCGCACCCTGGCTGATGCTCCTGCTCCCCACCCTCTACTCCCTCGTGGACGCCGCCCTGGTGGCCCGGGGCGCCCCGCTCTGGCAGACCCTGCTGTCGGTGCTGGCCGCCGTGGCGCTGCTGTGGCGGCGGCGCTTCCCGGTCACCGTGCTGCTGCTGACCATGCCCGGCAGCTACCTCGACGACATCTGGCTCGCCCCGATCACCGCCGTCTACACGGTGGCCGCCGAACGATCCCGGCGCCGGGTGGTGGTGCCCTGCGCCACCCTGTTCGCCCTGGTCGAGTTCTTCCACTGGCCGGTCTCCGAGCAGACCTTCACGGTCAGCCGGGACACCGCCCTGTACGCCATCCAGTCCGTGATGCTCGCGGCCGGCCCGGCGGCCACCGGCATGCTCTCCCGCACCCGGCGCGAGCTGGCGTCCCGGCTGGACGAGCTGACCCGCGGCCAGGAGCGGGAGAGCCGGCTGCTGGCCGAACGGGTGCTCAGCGAGGAGCGCGGCCGGCTCGCCCGGGAGATGCACGACGTGGTCTCGCACCAGGTCAGCCTGATCAGCATCCAGGCCGGCGCGCTCCAGGTGTCCACGCCCGACCCGTCGGCCGCGGGCGTCGCCCGGACCATCCGCGAACTGTCCGTGCGCACCCTGGAGGAGCTGCGCCAGATGGTCGGGGTGCTGCGGGCCGGCGGTCCGCGGATGGACACCCCACTGGCCCCGCAGCCCCGGCTGGCCGACCTGCCCCGGCTGATCGAGGAGAGCGGACTGTCCGCGGACGCCGAGCTCGTCCCGGGCGACCGCCCCTGGCCGGAGGCGGTCGAGCGGGCCGCCTACCGCACCGTGCAGGAGGCGCTGACCAACATCACCAAGTACGCGCCCGAGGCCGCGGTGCACGTCCGGGTCCGGGCCCGCGGGCGGCGGCTGCGGGTCGAGGTGCGCAACGAGGCGCCGCCGGTCCGCCCGGCGCAGATCCTGCCGGGCGGCGGCCACGGCCTGGTCGGCCTGCGCGAACGCGCCCAGCTGCTCGGCGGTTCGCTCACCGCCGGTCCGACCCCGGACGGCGGCTTCGAGGTCCGCGCCGACCTGCCGGCCCCGTCGTCTTGAACCGCCCTGCCGAACCGAAGGGGCCCGGCGGGGCCCGCGGACGGGTCAGGTCCGGACGGGACGACAAAAAAGCCCCGCAGATCCGAAGATCTGCGGGGCTTCGCTGTGCGCGAGGGGGGAGTTGAACCCCCACGCCCTTTCGGGCACTGGAACCTGAATCCAGCGCGTCTGCCTATTCCGCCACCCGCGCATGGGTGTTTTCACCGCTTGCCGGTCGATCAGCCGATCCGCTCGGTACCATGTGGCCTTCGCGGTTCTTCGATCGGGCCACCCGGTGGGCGCCCCTTCCGACATGGAAAACAGTAGCACGACCTGCGGGTCGCCTCCGAATCCGTTCCCCGGGGCACCCGAGCGCAACCGAACGGATGCCCGGAGAACAGGCGGGCGAAGGGTGGCGGCCCCGCCCGGCGGGTAGCCCTGGCATGTTGCCGCCCGGATGCGTCACCCTGTGTGTCCGAGCCCACCCCCGGGCACCACGTGGTCCGGGAACCGTACGGATGGCCCCGGCGTGGATACGATCAGTACGGAAGTACCGCAAGTAGGCGCGACCGGCTCCCCCCGGAAACCGGTCGGCAGGCAGGCGAACGAACCCTGGAAGGGGGTGCCCCATGGGAGTGCTGAAGAAGTTCGAGCAGCGACTCGAGGGTCTCGTCAACGGCACCTTCGCCAAGGTGTTCAAGTCCGAGGTCCAGCCCGTGGAGATCGCCGGTGCGCTGCAGCGCGAGTGCGACAACAACGCGAGCATCTGGAACCGCGACCGCACCGTCGTGCCCAATGACTTCATCGTCGAACTCAGCCCGCACGACCACGAGCGGCTGAGCCCCTACTCCGGGCAGCTGGGCAACGAGCTCGCCGGCATGGTCCGCGAGTACGCGGAGGCCCAGCGCTACAGCTTCATGGGCCCGCTCCAGGTGAACCTGGAGAAGGCCGAGGACCTCGACACCGGCCTGTACCGGGTGCGCAGCCGCACCCTCGCCGCCGAGGAGCCGCAGCAGCACGCGCCCGCGCAGCCGACCCAGCCCGGCTACGGCCGCCCGCCGGCCGCCCAGGCCCCCGGCGCGCCGTGGCAGCAGCCCGGCGCCGCCCCGTACGGCGCGCCCCCGCCGCCCACCGCGCCCCCGGCCATGCCCCCCGGCCCGCCCCCGGCCGGCGGCAATGTGCGCCCGTTCCCGGGCGCCGGGCACGGCACCGCGGTCCGCCGCTGGATCGAGGTCAACGGCGCCCGCCACCAGATCACCGGCAACGCCTGCGTGCTCGGCCGCTCCACCGAGGCGGACGTGCGCATCGACGACCCCGGGGTCTCCCGCAAGCACGCCGAGATCCGCCCGGGAACCCCCGCGATGGTGCTGGACCTGGGGTCCACCAACGGCATCGTGGTGGACGGGCAGCACACCCAGCGCGCTACGCTCCGCGACGGCTCTCGAATCGTCGTGGGCTCCACCACCATCGTCTACCGACAGGTCGAAGGGTAGAGCGGGCGCGGTTATGTCAGAACTGACCCTCACGGTCATGCGGCTGGGTTTCCTGGCCGTGCTGTGGCTGTTCGTGATCGTCGCGGTCCAGGTGATCCGCAGCGACCTGTTCGGTACCCGGGTGAACCCCCGGGCCTCCCGGCGCGGCGGCGGTGCCACCGCCACGGCGCCCGCCCCGGGAGCCGTCGGACGCGCCCCGCAGGGCCAGCCGGCCCCCGGCGGCCCGCCGACCCAGGGCGGCGGGCGGCGCCGCGGCGCCCCGACCCAGCTCGTCGTGGTGCAGGGCTCGCTGGCCGGCACCACCGTCGCGCTGCAGGGCCAGACCATCACGCTGGGCCGCGCCCACGACTCCACCATCGTGCTGGACGACGACTACGCGTCCTCCCGGCATGCCAGGATCTATCCCGACCAGACTGGGCAGTGGACGGTGGAGGATCTAGGCTCCACCAACGGCACCTATCTGGACCGTCAGCGCCTGACCGCGCCGACCCCGCTCCAGCCGGGCATGCCGATCCGTATCGGCAGGACCGTCATCGAACTGCGGAAGTAGTAGCGCATGAGGGACAGCATCCCGTCCATGACCCAGAGGGGGGCACAGGTCGCATGACCCTGGTGCTGCGCTTCGCCGCCGGCTCCCACAAGGGACTGATCCGGGAGGGGAACGAGGACTCCGGCTATGCCGGTCCGCGGCTGCTGGCCGTGGCCGACGGCATGGGCGGCGCGGCGGCTGGTGAGGTCGCGTCCTCCGAGGTGCTCGGTTCGATCGTCCGGCTCGACGAGGACGTGCCGGGCGCCGACCTGCTGACCCTGCTCGGCGACGCGGTCCAGGGCGCCAACGACCGGCTCCGCCAGATGGTCGAGGAGGACCCGCAGCTGGAGGGCATGGGCTGCACCCTCACCGCGATGCTCTGGACCGGCCAGCGGATGGGCCTGGTGCACGTCGGCGACTCGCGCGCCTACCTGCTGCGGGACGGCGCGCTGGTGCAGATCACCCAGGACCACACCTGGGTGCAGCGGCTGGTCGACGAGGGCCGGATCACGCCCGAGGAGGCCGAGACCCACCCGCAGCGCTCGCTGCTGATGCGCGCCCTGGACGGCCGCGGCCAGGTCGAGCCCGACCTGTCGATCCGCGAGGTCCGGGCCGGCGACCGCTACCTGATCTGCTCCGACGGCCTCTCCGGCCCGGTCAGCCACCAGACCCTCCAGGACACCCTGGGCAGCTTCTACTCGCCCGAGCAGACCGTCCAGGAGCTGATCCAGCTCGCCCTGCGCGGCGGCGGTCCGGACAACATCACCTGCATCGTGGCGGACGTCCTCGACGTCGGCGCCACGGACACCCTGAGCGGCCAGTTCAACGACGTGCCGGTGGTGGTCGGCGCGGTCGCCGAGACCCCGCCGTCCTCGGCCGCCGCCGACCGCTCGATCGCGGACACCCCGGCCGGCCGCGCCGCCGGTCTCGGCCGCAGCCCGCAGGGCGCCTTCGGGCCCGCCGAGGGCTACGGCGCCGGCCACCCCGACGGCCAGGACGGCTTCGGACCGGCCGAGGGCTACCCGGAGGGCCGTGGCGCCGAGCCCGCGGGCTACGGGACCGAGGACTACGACGACGTGGCGCCCCGGAAGAGGCGCAAGAACCGGGCGCTGACCTTCTCGCTGGTCGGCCTGGTCACCGTGGGCCTGCTCGGCGCGGGCGGCTTCTTCGGCTACCAGTGGACCCAGAGCCAGTACTACGTCGGCGCCGAGGGCGACCACGTCGCCGTCTACCAGGGCGTCAACCAGAGCCTGGCCGGGCTGAGCCTGTCCTCGGTGCACACGCCGTACAAGGACATCGAACTCAAGTACCTCCCGCAGGACCAGCGCAGCCACGTCACCAACACCATCTCGGCGAGCAGCCTCGTCGACGCCGACGACAAGGTGAAGAAGCTGGGCGAGCAGGCCGCGTTCTGCCGCAAGGTCGCCGACGTCCGGGCCGCGGCCGCCAACCCGCCGGCCCAGGGCACCCCGGCGCCCGGCCAGCAGCCGGCCCAGCAGGCCCAGCAGGCCGCCGGGACGGTGGCGACGCACGCCGGGTTCGTGACGGCCACCACGCCGCCCGGCCCGTCCGCCACCGGCCGCGCCCCGGCCGCCGGCGTCCCCACGCCGACCCCGACCGCCACCGCCCCGGCCGCCACGCCCAGCCAGAGCGCCGCGGCTCCGGCGGCCCCCGCCGCCCCGCAGGGCGACCTGCCCGGCCTGACCGACGAGGAGCGGCAGCGCGCCGACTCCTGCCCGAAGCCGTGATGGACGCGACCCGACATAGGCCCGCCCGACGCGGGCCCGCCGGCCGTCAGGGAGCGGCTACGACGTGAGTGAGCGAAGCGAACGAGCCATTCAGAGGCGCGTGTGGGCGAATGCCCCTGCCGAGCGGAGCGAGGCGGGAGCATGAGCACCTTCGATGTGAGCAGCGACGCCAACCGGCGGGACTCCGGCGTGCCGGCCGACCGCGCGTCCTCGCGGCGCCGCCGCAACACCACCATCTCCCCGCAGTCCTCGCCGAACCGGCGCAACACCGAGCTGGCGATGCTCGCCTTCGCGGTGGTGCTGCCGGTCCTGGCGTACGCCAACGTGGGCCTGGCGATGGACGGCGAACTGCCGGCCGGCATGCTCGGCTACGGCCTCGGCATGGGCGCCCTCGCGCTGATCGCCCACCTGGTGATGCGCAGGTTCGCGCCGTACGCGGACCCGCTGATGCTGCCCATCGCCACCCTGCTGAACGGGCTCGGCGTGGTGATGATCTGGCGGCTCGACAAGGCCGGTCCGCTGCTGAAGAGCAACTTCCCGGCCGCCGCCAACCAGCTGATGTGGTCGGGCCTCGGCATCGCGTTCTTCATCGTGGTGATGGTCTTCCTGAAGGACCACCGGGTCCTCCAGCGCTACACCTACATCTCGATGGCGGTGGCCCTGGTGCTGCTCGCCGCGCCGGCGTTCTTCCCGGCGCGCAAGGAGGACTTCGGCGCCAAGATCTGGATCCGGATGGGCTCCTTCTCGATCCAGCCCGGCGAGTTCGCCAAGATCATCCTGACCGTCTTCTTCGCCGGCTACCTGATGGTCAAGCGGGACGCCCTGGCGCTGGCCAGCCGCCGCTTCATGGGCCTGTACCTGCCGCGCGGGCGCGACCTCGGCCCGATCATCGTGATCTGGCTGCTCAGCCTGCTCATCCTGATCTTCGAGAACGACCTCGGCTCGTCCTTCCTGTTCTTCGGGCTCTTCGTGGTGATGCTCTACGTCGCCACCGAGCGGACCAGCTGGATCGTCTTCGGCCTGCTGATGTCGATCGGCGGCGCGGTCATGGTGGCCTCCACCACCAGCCACGTGAAGACCCGCATCGACGCCTGGCTCGACCCGATGGCCGCCTTCGGACCGAACCGCCCGGACGGCTCCACCGAGCAGATCGGCCAGGCGCTGATGTCCTTCGGCTCCGGCGGGGTGACCGGCACCGGCCTCGGCCAGGGCCGCTCCTGGCTGATCGGCTTCGCCGCCAAGAGCGACTTCATCCTCGGCTCCTTCGGCGAGGAGCTCGGCCTCACCGGCATGATGGCGATCTTCATGCTGTACGCCCTGCTGATCCAGCGCGGCCTGCGCACCGCGGTCGCCGCGCGCGACCCGTTCGGCAAGCTCTTCGCCGTCGGCCTCTCCTCGGCGATGGCGCTGCAGGTCTTCGTGGTCGCCGGCGGTGTCACCGGACTGATCCCGCTGACCGGTATGACGATGCCGTTCCTCGCCCAGGGCGGTTCCTCGGTGGTCGCCAACTGGGCGCTGGTCGCGATCCTGCTGAAGATCAGCGACAACGCCCGCAGACCCGGGGTGGAACCCACCCCGACACCCGAGATCCCGGGAGGTACCGCCTCGTGAACAAGCCGATCCGCCGGGTCTCGATCTTCTGCCTCGTGCTGATCCTGGCCCTCATGGTGCGCACCAACTGGATCCAGGGCGTGCAGGCCGAGGCCTGGGCGAGCAACAAGTACAACAAGCGCCAGGTCTACGACCGCTACGCCTACCCGCGCGGCAACATCGTCGTCGACGGCCAGCCGATCACCCAGTCCACCTTCGTGAACGGCCTGCGCTACAAGTACAAGCGGTCCTGGAACGACCCCCAGATGTACGCGCCGGTGACCGGCTACTCCTCGCAGGCCTTCGGGTCCAGCCAGCTGGAGCAGCTGGAGGACGGCATCCTCTCCGGCAGCGACGACCGGCTGTTCTTCCGCAACACCCTGGACATGCTGACCGGGGAGCAGAAGCGCGGCGGCGACGTCGTCACCACGATCAACTCCAAGGCCCAGAAGGCCGCCTTCGACGGGCTCGGCAACAAGAAGGGCGCGGTCGTCGCGCTCGACCCGAAGACCGGCGCGATCCTCGCCCTGGTCTCCACGCCCTCCTACGACCCGGCCAGCTTCGCCGGCAACGAGGACTCGGACACCAAGGCCTGGACCGACCTCAACGCCGACCCGAACAAGCCGATGCTCAACCGGGCGCTGCGCGAGACGTACCCGCCCGGCTCGACCTTCAAGCTGGTCACCGCGGCGGCGGCGTTCGAGAACGGGCTCTACCAGAACATCGACGACCAGACCGCGACCCCGGACCCGTACACCCTGCCGGGCACCAACTTCGTGCTGAAGAACGAGTCCGAGTACGAGAAGTGCGGCAACGCCACCATCAAGTCGGGCATGGACCAGTCCTGCAACACGGTCTTCGCCAAGATGGGCGCCGACCTGGGCAAGGACAAGATGCGGGTGCAGGCCGAGAAGTTCGGCTTCAACAGCACCGTGGACACCCCGATCCGCTCGGAGAAGAGCGTCTTCCCGTCCAACTCCACCCCGGACGGCACCGCCCAGGACTCGATCGGCCAGCACGACACCCAGGCCACCCCGCTGCAGATGGCGATGGTCTCGGCGGCGATCGCCAACAACGGCACGCTGATGCAGCCCTACCTGGTCGCCGAGGAGCGCTCCGCCTCGCTGACCACCATCTCCAAGCACACCGACAAGCAGTTCTCCCAGCCGGTCAGCCCGGCCACCGCGGCCAAGCTGCAGGAGCTCATGGTCTCGGTGGTCGAGAACGGCACCGGCAAGAACGCCCGGATCCCCGGCCTCACCGTCGGCGGCAAGACCGGTACCGCCCAGCACGGCGAGGGCAACGCCGGACTGCCGTTCGCCTGGTTCACCTCCTACGCCAAGGCCTCCGACGGCCGCTCGGTCGCGGTCGCGGTGGTCGTCGAGGACGGCTCCAACAACCGTGACGGCATCAGCGGCGGCCGGCTCGCCGCGCCGATCGCCAAGTCGGTGATGCAGGCGGTCCTCGGCAAATGACGGCGGACGTCCGCGGGTGAGGGATATGTCACGATCGGGACCCCTGTCCGGATACCGGTCTGGTATCGGCCTGCGGCCGACTCGGGTCCGGCGCGGTCCGACCGGTAGCGTATCCGCAGCAACGGGTGTACCCGTTGCCGTCCGCGCGGTGCCGGACGGTCCTGACCGCAGAACCAACCGGGGCCCGGACGGCGTCACACGGAGCGTGCGGGGACACCTACGTCACAACCTCACCGGCGGGTGAGGGAGAGGGTCGGATCTATGGAAGAGCCTCGTCGCCTCGGCGGCAGGTACGAGCTCGGCGGCGTCCTCGGACGCGGCGGCATGGCCGAGGTGTACCTCGCCCATGACACCCGGCTCGGCCGCTCCGTCGCCGTGAAGACGCTCCGGGCCGACATGGCCCGCGATCCGTCGTTCCAGGCCCGTTTCCGCCGCGAGGCACAGTCCGCGGCCTCGTTGAACCACCCCGCGATCGTCGCCGTGTACGACACCGGCGAGGACTACATCGACGGCATCTCCATCCCGTACATCGTGATGGAGTACGTCGAGGGCTCCACCCTGCGCGAGCTGCTGCACTCCGGGCGCCGGCTGCTGCCGGAGCGCGCGCTGGAGATGACCATCGGCATCCTGCAGGCCCTGGAGTACTCGCACCGGGCCGGCATCGTGCACCGCGACATCAAGCCCGCCAACGTCATGCTCACCCGGCAGGGCAACGTCAAGGTGATGGACTTCGGCATCGCCCGCGCGATGGGTGACGCCGGCATGACGATGACGCAGACCTCCGCCGTCATCGGCACCGCCCAGTACCTCTCCCCGGAGCAGGCCAAGGGCGAGCAGGTGGACGCCCGCTCCGACCTCTACTCCACCGGCTGCCTGCTCTACGAGCTGCTCACCGTCCGCCCGCCGTTCGTCGGCGACTCCCCCGTGGCGGTCGCCTACCAGCACGTCCGGGAGGAGGCGCAGCCGCCGTCCGTCTTCGACCCCGAGGTGCGCCCCGAGGTCGACGCGATCGTGCTGAAGGCGCTCGCCAAGGACCGCGACTACCGCTACCAGACCGCCGACGAGATGCGCGACGACATCGAGCGCTTCCTCGACGGCCTGCCGGTGGCCGCCGCCCAGCAGGCCGCCGCGTACGGCATGGGCGCCGCCGGGTACGGCTACGACCAGAACGGCTACCCGCAGCAGCACGACCCGTACGGTCAGACCAATGTGCTGCCGCAGCAGGCCCCCGGCGGTCCGACCACCGTCCTGCCGCAGGCCGCCCCGGCCGGCTACCCCGCCCAGCCCCAGGCCGGCGGCTACGACGACGGCTACGGCCAGACCTACGCCGGCGCCCAGGGCGGCGGCAACGACGGCTACGACGACGGCTACGGCCGCGGCGGCCGGCGTGCCGAGGAACCGCCGAAGAAGAGCAACACCTCCTGGATCGTGCTGGCGGTCGCCGCCGTGCTGGTCCTGGTCGGCACCTTCTTCGTCGCCCAGGCGATGTTCAGCAACAAGAAGGCCGACGACCCCAAGGAGGCCCCGAAGATCGCGGCGCCCAGCCTGGTCGGCAAGACCCTGGCCGAGGCCAGGACGGCCGTCACCCAGGCCGGTCCCAAGCTGGTGGTCACCGAGGGCGAGAAGATCGCCTGCCCGGACACCAACGTCAAGAAGGACCAGGTCTGCGCGCAGAACCCGGCGGCCGGCACCCAGGTCGCCGAGGCCGCCACGATCACCGTGCAGCTGTCCTCAGGCCCGGCCAAGGCCACTGTGCCGAGCGTGGTCGGCAAGACCAAGGACCAGGCCATCAAGGCGCTCTCGGACGCCGGCTTCGCCAACGTCACGACCGAGTACAAGGACGACGACAACGCCCCGCTGGACCAGGTCATCGCACAGGACCCGGCCACCGGCGGCGCCGACCCGTCCGCCGCGGTCAAGCTGACCGTCTCGCAGGGCAAGGCCAAGATCAACGTGCCGAGCGTGGTCGGCCAGCAGAAGGAGGCCGCGCAGGCCGCGCTGGAGGGCGCGGGCTTCCAGGTGGACGCCTCCAAGACCACGCCGACCACCGACCAGAACAAGGTCAACACGGTGGCCTCGCAGAGCCCGGCGGGCGGCAAGCAGCCGGCCAACACCAAGATCACCCTGACCATCTACAAGGCGCCGGACAAGGTCACCGTCCCGCCGCTGGTGAACCAGCCGCTCGAAAAGGCCTCGAAGACCCTCCTGGGCATGGGCCTGCAGTACAGCGTCGTCTCGGGCCCGCAGGACCCGAACGCGATCGTCATCATGACGAACCCGCCGGCCGGGACCCAGGTGGACCCGAACACCTCGGTCGGGCTGTCGACGAAGCCGGTGGACCCGCCCAAAGGGAACGACACCCCCACACTCCCCGGGTTCCCCGGCATCCCCAACCCCACGAACACCAAAGGGGGACCCAACGGCAACAACTAAGCCCTGGTTCCCCTGGTTCTGAGCCCCCCGGGGCCGGACCGGCCGGGTGAGGTCGTTCCCGTACAGCGAGGAGGGCCCGTCGACACGGTGTCGACGGGCCCTCCGGTGTTCACGGGGCGTTGCGCCCGCGGGCGGCCCCGGGCGGTCTCAGCCGCGCCGCAGCTCGGCGGGCGGGGTGCGCTTGGCGTCCATGTCGTCCACCCGCACCAGGCTCCCCCACACCGCCATCCGGTAGCGCGAGGTGTAGACGGGGGTGCAGGTGGTCAGCGTGATGTACCGGCCGGGCTCGGTGTAGCCCGAGCCCTTCGGCACCGGGGCGACGATGCCGGTGTCGTACTTGGAGGTCTCCGCCAGGGTGTTGTCGACCCGGTAGACGTACCACTTGTCCCGGGTCTCGACGACGATCGGGTCGCCCTTGTGGAGGGCGTCCAGGTTGTGGAACTTCGCCCCGTGCCCGTCCCGGTGGGCGGCCAGGGCGAAGTTGCCGGACGCGTCCCAGGGCATCGCCGCGCGGTACGGCTGCTCGTAGACCCCGGCGACGCCCTCGGCCAGGGTGTCGGTGTCGGTGCCCATCCGGATCAGCACCTGGTAGTTCCGGCCCATCGCGGGGACGTGCAGGAAGCCGACCCCGCTGCCCGCCGCGGCCTGCCCGGTACCGCCCGCACCGCCCGTCGGGCCGCCGGTGGGCGCCACGGCGCCGGGGGTGCCCGGCGCGTCCTCGGCGCCCTCGGTGCCGGCGGTGGCCGACGCGCCCGGGGTGGCCGCGGGGCCGGACGGGGGAACGGCCGGTCCGCCGGCCGCCCAGGACTCGCGCAGCTGGTCGGAGGCCGCGGCGGCGGAGCGGTCCGCCAGCACGTCGGTCCACCAGAGCGAGTAGGTGACGAACAGGCCGAGCACCAGGCCGAGGGTGATCAGCAGCTCGCCGAAGACCCCCAGCACGGCCAGCGCCCGCCCTCGCCCGCGCCGCGGCCCACGACCGTTCCCGGCCCTCGGCCCGGGCTGCGGGAAGGCCTCCTCGACGACCGCTTCGGTCTCCTGCGTCACGTCTCTCCCCTTGCTACTCGCCCGCTCGCGGTCAGCCTCCCGTGAGGGCGGCCGGCTTGCCCTGGCTGCGCGGCCGTTCCTCGATCATCTTGCCAAAGACGATCAGCCGGTACTTCGAACTGAACTCCGGCGTGCACGTGGTCAGCGTGATGTACCGCCCCGCGCCGCCGTACCCGGCGCCGTTGGGCACCGGCTTGATCACGCTGACGTTGGACGGCGGGGTCTCCGGGATGCCACCGGTGACCTCGTAGGTGAAGTACGCGGTCGCGGTCTCCACCACGATCTTGTCGCCCTTGCCGAGCTGGTTGATCCGCCGGAACGGCTCGCCGTGGGTGTTGCGGTGCGCGGCCAGCGCGAAGTTGCCCGCCTTGTCGGCCGGCATGCCGGTCCCGGTGTAGTGCCCCACCAGGCCCTTGTCGAGCACCGACGCCTTGGCGGTGCCCTCGGCGATCGGGAACTTCTGGCCGAGCTTCGGCAGATGGATGATCGCGAAGCCCTTGCCGGGCTCGAAGGTCTCCGGCTTGGCCGGATCCGGCGCCGGCTGTCCCGGCGCCACCGGGGCCGGGGCGGCCGCGTCGAACTGCTCCTCCAGCTGGCTGCGGGCCCCGTCGGCGGCCGCGTCGGCCTGCACATTGGTCCACCAGAGCTGGTACGAGACGAAGAGCAGCATCACCAGGCCGAGGGTGATGCAGAGCTCGCCGAGGAAGCGGGCGAGGACCACCGCCGGCGACTCCTTCGGCCGGGGCCGGCCCGCGGCGGCGGTGCGGTCGCCGGTGCGGCGCCGTCCGCGGCCCTGCGCGGCCCGGCGGCGCTCGGCCCGGCCGCCGGGGGCGGGCGGCTCCGGCTCGCCGGCCACGGCTTCCATGGTGACCGTCTCGGCGGTGGCGAGCACCGCCTGCGCCGTCCCGGGCGCCTCCGGGCTCTCCAGGTGCAGCCGGAGCGTCTCCTCCGCCCGCTCGGGCGCGACGGGGGGCGCGGCCTGCTCGTAGACGCTCCAGCCGTCCTCGGCCCCGTGCTGGCCCGCCCAGCCCTGGTCCGGGCCGGGCTGGGCGGGGATGAAGCCGCCCTGCCGGAGCTGCTGCCCCTGGTACGGGTCGTAGCCCTGGTACTGGCCCTGCGGGTACGGCCCGGGCTGCTGCGGCCCGCCGTACTGGCCGCCGGGGTACTGCTCCGGGCCGCCGCCGTACTGGCCGCCGTACTGGCCCTGACCGCCGTACTGCCCCTGACCGGTGTACGGGCCCTGCTGGTACTGGCCCTGCTGGTAGGGATCCGGCTGGTGGGGATCCGGGGCCTGCCCGTACGCGTCCGCGGGGTGCTGCTGCGGGTACGGCCCGCCCTGCGGGTCCGCCTCCGGTGGGTGGCGCCGCTCCGGACGCACCGCGGTCACGCCGCTCAGCCCCGGCCGATCACCGGGGCGAGCCCGGCCGACCGGTCGACGGCCTGCGGGTCGCCGCACTCGGCCAGCCAGTTGGCGAGCATCCGGTGGCCGCCCTCGGTGAGCACCGACTCCGGGTGGAACTGCACGCCCTCCACCGCGAGGTCGCGGTGGCGCAGACCCATGATCACGCCGCTCCCGGTGCGCGCGGTGACCACCAGCTCGTCCGGCACGGTGCCGGGCTCGACCGCCAGCGAGTGGTAGCGGGTCGCGATGAGCGGCGAGGGCAGCCCGGCGAACACGCCGCCGTCCTCGTGCTCGACCGGGGAGGTCTTGCCGTGCAGCAGCTCGGGCGCCCGGCCGACCACGGCGCCGTAGGCCACCGCGATGGACTGCAGGCCGAGGCAGACGCCGAACACCGGCAGTCCGATCCGCGCGCAGTGGTGCACCATCTCGATGCAGACGCCGGCCTCCTCGGGCGCGCCCGGGCCGGGGGAGAGCAGCACCCCGTCGAAGCCGCGGTCGCCGTCGCGGCGCACCGCGTGCTCGACGGTCACCTCGTCGTTGCGGACCACCTCGCAGGTGGCGCCGAGCTGGTAGAGGTACTGGACCAGGTTGAAGACGAAGCTGTCGTAGTTGTCGACGACCAGGATGCGGGGCGGGGTCGGCCGGGAGGTCATGGGGGCGCGTTCTCCGGGGGGTGCGGGGACTGGGGCGGGGGACGGTACCGCCGGGTCAGCCGACGGCGCCGTCGCCGTCTCCGTCCACTGTGACGTCACCGAAGGGGAGGAGCGGTTCCGCCCACGGGAAGACATAGGTGAAGAGGAGGTAGACGATCCCCAGCACGAAGAGCACCGAGATGACGGCCTTGACCAGGGTGTTCCCCGGCAGATGACGCCAGATCCAGCCGTACATGGTGCTCCCTCGACGTAGCGGACTGGGTCAAGACTAGACCCCGTCCCAGGGCTGACAGGCGCGTCCCGGCGGTCTACTGCTGGCCGGTCGCCGCGCGCAGGTCCGCCGTTCCCGAGTAGCCGGGCAGGGAGAGGTCGCCGCTCTCCTGCACCTTCCAGCCCAGTCCGTACGCCTGTACGTACTGCAGGTAGTTGCGGATCGTCGGGTCCGACTCCACCGCGGCGCGCATCGCGTCGGTCCGGCCGACGGCCTTGACCACGTACGGCGGCGAGTAGACCCGGCCCTGGAGCAGCAGGGTGTTGCCGACGCAGCGGACGGCGCTGGTGGAGATCAGCCGCTGGTCCATCACCTGGACGCCCTCGGCGCCGCCGCGCCAGAGCGCGTTGACCACGGCCTGGATGTCCTGCTGGTGGATGACCAGGTCGTTGACGTCCGGCTCGCGCACGCCGGGGATGCGCGCGGTCGCGTTCGCCGGGGCGTCGTTGAGGGTGACGGTGAGGCCGGGGCCCTGCAGCGGGTCCAGGGCGGCGGCCTGCTCCAGGGCGGTGAGCTGCGCGGCGTCGGCCGGGCTCCCCTGCTGGTCGGTGAGCCGCTGGGCCCGTTCCTGGAGGTCCGCCAGCTGGGCCTGGGACTGCTGGTTCTGCGCGCTGCGCTGGCGTATCACGTCGGAGAGGCTGAGCAGCGAGTTGTCGGTGCGCAGGTCGGTGCCGCGGGCGGTCTGCGCGCTGATGTAGAAGAGCAGTCCGGCGAGCGCGAAGACGGCGCAGGTCAGGGCACGGCCGACAATTCGGGTGCCGGAGCCGCGGATAGGGGCCGGCCGAGGGGGAATCGACAAATTAGGCACCGTACCCTTATCTCCTTCGGACCCGCCGAACCACTACGCTAACGGACGCCGCCACACCACCGTGAACCCCTGCGCGGTCACAGCGCATCGACAGGAGAGCTCCTCGTGCCGAAGTCTCGACTCCGCAAGAAGGCCGACTACACCCCGCCGACCACGGCCACGGTGAAGATCAGTTCGGGCCGCGGTTGGGTCGCCCCCCTGATGCTGGCGCTGTTCCTGGTCGGTCTGGTCTGGATCGTCACCTACTACGTGACCAGCGGCAGCTGGCCCGTGGAGAGCTGGCGGAACTGGAACATCCTGGTGGGCTTCGGCTTCATCGCGGCGGGTTTCGGCGTCTCCACCCAGTGGAAGTGACGCCGGGGCTGCTGCCCTGAGCTCCTTCACCGCCGCCCCGGACGGTTCGTCCCGGGGCGGCGTCGGTGTGCCCGGACGGCGGGCACGCATGGCGGAACCCGTTCTCGGGTCATCCGCTTATCGTGCTTATCCACATGGTTATCCACAGTGGGGAAAAGTCACACGGGCCTGTGGATAACTCACACCGGGGGCGCTTTCCACATCGTCGCGCGCCCTTCCGTCACGATCGGATCCGCACAGCGGGACACGCGTAGAACAGTCGTCCGGGCCCGGTCGTTCGCACAGCCTGTGCACAACCCCGCACCTGCTGTGGACAACCGTGCGGGCACCGTACGGCCGTACGACACCCCGGCGCCGGCGGATCACCCGCCGTAGGCGGCCGTCCCCGCGAGCACCATCACCAGCACCAGGCCGGCCACGCCCGCCAGCGTCAGCCCCTGCACGGCCGCCCGGTGGGCCCGCGGGGCGTACATCAGGCCGGCCGCGGTCAGCATTCCGGCGATCAGGCCGCCGAGGTGCGCGCGCCAGTCGATCCCCTGCACCGAGAAGGTGACGATCAGGTTGAACACCAGCAGCGCGACGATCGGCCCGAGCGGCGCCCGGACCCGGCGGTAGAGCACCACGGTCGCGCCCAGCAGGCCGAAGACCGCCCCCGAGGCGCCCAGCGAGCGCATCCCGTCGCCGGCCAGCACGAAGGCGAAGGCGCTGCCGGCCAGCCCGGAGAGCAGGTAGAGCGCGAGGAAGCGGGCCCGGCCGAGCGCCGACTCCAGCTGCGGGCCGAGCACCCAGAGCACCAGCATGTTGGTGGCGATGTGCCAGGGCGCGGTGTGCAGGAACACGGCCGTCAGCAGCCGGTACCACTGGCCCGGCCCCTCGGCCACGCCGACGGGGTACGGGTAGGACCAGTCGGGGGCGAAGCTGCGCAGTTCGAGGTCGATGGCCAGCCAGGGCGTGAGCACGTAGCCGGCCAGCACGAAGACGGCCAGGTTGATGCCGATCAGCGTCTTGGTGACCAGCGCGCCGTCCGCGGTCGGGCGCCCGCCGAAGCGGGTGGTCGCCCGCCGGACCTGGCGGCCGCCCTCGCTGACGCAGTCCGGGCAGTGGAAGCCCACCGAGGCGTTCACCATGCACTGCGGGCAGATCGGCCGGCCGCAGCGCGAGCAGCCGATGCCGGTCTCCTGCTCGGGGTGCCGGTGGCAACGGGACAGCCCGCTCCCGCCGCCCGCCCCGGGGGTCGGGTCGATCGGCGGCCTCGGCTCGTCCGGGAGCATCGGCTATCCCCTTCTGCCACGACTTGCGACGACATCTGCGCGCTCCCGGCGGGGACCCGCCGGAACCGCCAGCCTACTGCGGCCCTCCCCGCGACCGAAGGGCCCAGTCGCCTCCCGCCTGCCGCCGCCGGCCCCCCACCGGCCTCCCACCGGACCAGCACGCCCCGCGTACGGCCCACTCCGGAGTGCCATCGGACGAATAGGGATGCATGATCAGCATTTAGGTGGATATGTGCATAAAGGACGCCACCAGGAGGAGAGACTCGTGACCCGTTTGGACTCGGCCCGAGCGACGGCCGGCAACCTCGCGGACAACGCCCGGCACCAGGCCTCCCAGGCCGCCCACACCGTCCGCGTCCAGTACGACCGGCGCATCGCCCCCCAGGTCGGTCACGCCTTCGCCAGCCTGCCGCCGGAGGCCCAGCAGAACGCCCTGAAGGCCCTGCACCGCACCCAGGAGGCCGCCCTGGCCGCCCGCCACACCGCGTCCCGGGCCGCGGACCAGGCGCGGTGCACGGTCGTCCCCAAGGTCGTGCACGCCGTCGACGAGGCCCGCGCCGTCGTCGCCCCGGTCGCCCACGAGGCCCAGACCCGCGGCGCCGCCGCGCTGACCGCCATGCGCGGCAACGTCACCTCGGCGGAGATCAGCGATCTGGCGGCCCGCAACGCCCGCAGGTCGCGCCGGGCCGGCTGGGCCACCGGACTGGCCGTGGCCGGCGTGATCGCGATCGGCAGCGGCATCGTCACCTGGCAGTGGTGGCGGCACCGCAGCAACCCGGAGTGGCTGGTGGAGCCCCCGTCCGTGGCCCGCCCGGCCTCGCCCGCCCCGGGCGCCGGTACCGGCCCGGACACCCCGGTGAACGGCTCGCCGGAGGCCGGCGGCACCGCACCGTCCTCCGCCCCCACCGAGGACCGCTCCGAGCCGCAGGACCCGCGCAAACCGCACTGAGAACGCGGATCGGCCGCTGACCCGGATTCAGGTCAGCGGCCGATCGCCGTCCACACGCGGTGGAGAAGGAACTGTGGAGCTTAGGAGACTCGAACTCCTGACATCTGCCTTGCAAAGGCAGCGCTCTACCAACTGAGCTAAAGCCCCGGGGCGGCACCGAGCGCACCGCCGGGCACTAGCGTACCCGGTTCTGGCACCGATGCGGTGCCCCGTCCCGGCACGCCTGCCGTGCGGGACCGGGAACGTCCGGCCGACCCGGTCGTCAGACCGGGCCGACCGGCCCTGGAGGCGCGGCGCGGCGCCTCCGAAGACTGTCGATCGTCAGATCGCCGGGGGCCTCAGCGACCGGCCGGAACCGGGTCGGTGGCCTCGGTCCACAGGTCCTGCTCGGCGCGGTCCGCCTGGACCTGACGGTAGACAAAGAAGCCGCCGAGGGCGACCAGGGCGACCAGGAGAAGCTTCTTCACCGCGGGACCTCGTCCTTCTTGCGTTGACGGACTCAGCAGCCGGGCGCCGATCGTTCCGATCGGGCCGACGAGTCCGTGGTTGTGTTACGAGCACGAACGGGCGGTCGGGATGCCGCACTGCCCTTGCGGCCGATGATACACACCGGTGTCCCAATCGTGACCAGCCACCGCTGCCTCCAACCGACCGGTCCGGCCGGAGGATTGACGCCACACCTCCTGTCGTACGGTCGGCCCGGTACGGAGCCCCCACGGAGCCCTCACCGTTCCCGCCCACCGGACGGCGGACCGGGCCTCGAACCGGCCGCCGGAGCGGGCGTGGAACCGGACGCCGGCACCACCACCGCCACCCCGGACGCCAGGTCCACCCGGGTGCGCGGCGGAGCCCCGTCGTCCTCCTCGTCGCGCAGCATCAGCGTGCTCTGCCGCTCGTCGAGCTGGTGCTGCTTGCCGGCCGCGAACTGCGCGTGCAGCTGCTCGAAGCCGGTCGCCGAGATCTGCCCCTCCCGGCCGGTCCCCCGCCACGGCACCAGGCGCGACCGCCGCGCCCTGAGCGCCAGCTGATCGACGAAAGCCAGCACCACCAGCACGCAGACCAGGCCCGGGATGGTCATCGCGAAGACCAGACCCATGTGTGCCACCGCCTCCACCGTCGGACGCCGCCGCCGGGGCGAGCCCCGGCCTCCACGGGTAGAACACCCGGCCGGCGCCGGTGGTTCCTGGAACGGGCACCGGAACGCCGAAGGGCCCGGAGCGATGCTCCGGGCCCTTCGCGGTGGTGGGGCTAACAGGACTTGAACCTGTGGCCTCTTCCTTATCAGGGAAGCGCTCTAACCGTCTGAGCTATAGCCCCTTGCCGCACTGAAAGATTAGCGGACCGATCCCCGATCCCCCAAATCCGTTACGGCCGGGCCCGCGCCGGGGCCCTCCGGGACGGGCAGGTCGGAGGCGGTGCCGGAGGCGGCCAGCCACTCCGCGCGGGTCGCCGGGAGGCGCGCGGCGCCCTCGTCGGTGGTGCGCACCGCGAGGATCTGATTGACCCCGATCCGGTTCTCCTCGAAGGCCAGCGCGGAGGCCGCCATGTAGAGCCGCCAGACCCGCGCCCGGCCGCGCCCCACCAGCCCGACCGCCTCCGTCCAGTGCGCCTCCAGATTGGCCACCCACTCACGCAGGGTCAGCCCGTAGTGCTCGCGGAGCGACTCGACGTCGCGCACCTCGAAGCCCGCCTCCTCCAGCCGGGAGACGGTGGAACCGACCGGGGACAGTTCGCCGTCCGGGAAGACGTAGCGGTTGATGAACGGGCTGGGACGGTACGGCTCACCGGGGTGGTCGGGACGGCGGGCGATCTGGTGGTTGAGCAGCCGGCCGCCGGGCGCCAGCAGCCGGTACAGGCCCTCGGCGTAGACCCGGTACTGGGCCTCGCCGACGTGCTCGGCCATGCCCACGCTGGAGATCGCGTCGAACGGGCCGTCCGGGACCTCCCGGTAGTCCTGGAGCCGGATCTCCACCCGGTCCGCCAGGCCGGCCTCCTCGACCCGCCGCCGGGCCAGCGCGACCTGCTCCTCGGAGATCGAGACGCCGACCGCCGTCACCCCGTAGTGCCGGGCCGCGTGCAGCACCAGCGAACCCCAGCCGGAGCCGACGTCCAGCAGCCGCATCCCGGGCCGCAGGCCGAGCTTGCGGCAGATGAGGTCCAGCTTGGCCTCCTGCGCCGCCTCCAGGCTCTTCGCGGCGGGCTCCCAGTAGGCGCACGAGTAGACCAGCGACGGGCCGAGGACCAGGGCGTAGAAGTCGTTGCCGACGTCGTAGTGGTGGTGGATCGCCGCGCGGTCCCGGCCACGGCTGTGCAGCCGGCCCCGGCCCACCGGGGCCTCCTCCGGCGGCGGCACCGGCTCGGGGCCGAGCGCGCCGGCCCGCAGCAGCGCGCCCGCCACCCGGCGCCCGTTGCCGCCCAGCACATCGCCGGGGCCGAGCCGCAGCCGGCGGATCTCCGGACGCTCGGCGAAGTGCGCGACGGCCCGCAGCACGTCGTACAGGTCGCTGCCCGGGGCGACCTCCAGGTCCCCCGAGACGTAGGCGCGGGCCAGGCCCAGCTCGTTCGGCCGCCAGAGCAGCCGGCGCAGCGCCCGGCGGTTGCGCAGCACCACGGTGGGCGCCCCCGGCGGTCCGGCGACGCTGCCGTCCCAGGCCCGCACCCGCAGCGGCACCGGGATCCCCAGCAGCCCGTCCAGGGCCTCGACCAGCCGCCTTGCGAGCTCCGCCATCGCGCGCCTCCGTCCTGCCGTGCCTGAGCGGCCGTCCCGGACCCGTCCGGCGGGACCGGGGAGGCCTGCGGCGACCGGGTGACGCGGCACGAGCGGACCAAGCTAAGCCCACCGCGCCCCCGGCCCGTCCGGGCGGCACGCCGCGCCAGGCGGCTGTCACCCGAAATGCCGACGGGCCCCACCGGCTGCAACAGCCGGTGGGGCCCGCTGATTCCGTCCGCGGACGGAAGGCCCCGCCGAGGGCGGGAACTGAGCCCGGGTCACGCCCCGGGGATCAGTCCTCCTCGGCCAGGGTGAGCTCGATGCCGCCGGTGAAGCCGGCCGCCGCGTTGTAGATGAACGCCGAGAGCGTGGAGAGCGCGGTCAGCAGCACCACGTCGACCACGGCGATCAGCGAGGTGAAGGTCATCACCTTGCCGAAGCCCACGTAGTCCATGATGTTCAGACCGCCGCCGTTGTTCTCCGAACCGGTGACGTCCTTCAGGGTCTTGCCGAGCGAGTCGAAGACGCCGAGCGAGTCCAGCGTCATCCACAGCACCGCGGCCGCCACGATGATGATGATCCCGACCGCCAGCGACAGCAGGAAGCTGACCTTCATCACCGACCACGGGTCGGCCTTGGTCACCCGCAGCCGGGCCTTCCTGGTCCGCCCCAGGGTGCCGGCGGCCTGCGGGGCGGCCGGACGGCGCGCGCCCGCGGCGGGCGTCCCGCCGGGCGGGGTGTTGCCGCCGCCGACCCGGGTGCCCCGGGGCGGGGTCGGCTGCCCCTTGGCATAGGTGGTCGGCTGCGAGAACCCGCTGCCGCCCGGCGCCGGAGCACCCGGCGGCGGAGGCGTCGGCTGGCCGCCGTACGTGCCGCCCTGGCCCGCCCCGCCGACCGGCGGCATCAGCGAGGTGGACGCGGCCGGGTGCTCGGCCGGCGGCTGCGGCACGCCGTACGCGCCGCCCTGTGCTGCGCCCGGACGGCCGCCGGTGGCGCCTCCCCCAGCACCCGTGGCTCCACTCACTGGTCCTCCCGCACTTCCCACCAGGACGGCGGCGCCGCCCTGCTTCGTCACTCGTCATCCAGCGCCCGGCGGGATTGCCCGGAACTGGTCGGCGGCCGGTACCGCCACGTCGTGTACGGATGTACGGACGTGACGGTACCGGCCGACGCGGTACGAGGTCAGGCCTGGGCGGTCTCGCCGCCCGGAGCCGTCTCCGTACCCTCGGCCACCTCGGTGGACTCGGTGCCCGCCACCTCGTCCTCCGCCGCCTCGTCGTCCTCGGCCTCCGCGTTGCGGGCCATGCCCACGACCGCATCGCGCTTGCCCAGGTTGATCAGTTGGACGCCCATCGTGTCACGTCCGGTTTCACGAACCTCGGAAACCCTCGTGCGGATCACTCCTCCGGACAGGGTGATCGCCATGATCTCGTCGGTCTCGTCGACGACGAGCGCGCCGACGAGCGAGCCCCGGCCCTCGACGATCTTCGCCGCCTTGGTGCCGAAACCGCCGCGTCCCTGGACACGGTACTCGTCCACACCGGTGCGCTTGGCGTAGCCGCCGTCGGTCGCGGTGAAGACGAAGGTGCCCGGACGGACCACGTTCATCGAGAGCAGTTCGTCGTCCTCGCGGAACGCCATGCCCTTCACGCCCGAGGTCGCGCGGCCGGTGGAGCGCAGCGCCTCGTCGGTGGCGGTGAAGCGGATCGACTGCGCCTTCTTGGAGACCAGCAGCAGGTCGTCCTCGGCGGAGACCAGCTCGGCGCCGATCAGCTCGTCGTCCCGGCCCTCCTCGTCCTGGCGCAGGTTGATCGCGATCAGGCCGCCGGAGCGCGGGGAGTCGTAGTCCTTCAGCGGGGACTTCTTCACCAGGCCGGCCCGGGTGGCGAGGACCAGGTAGGGCTTGTCCTCGTAGGTGCGGACGGCCATCACCTGGGCGATGTGCTCGTCCGGCTGGAAGGCCAGCAGGTTGGCCACGTGCTGGCCGCGGGCGTCGCGCCCGGCGTCCGGCAGTTCGTAGCCCTTGGCACGGTAGACCCGGCCCTTGTTGGTGAAGAACAGGATCCAGTTGTGAGTCGTCGTCACGAAGAAGTGGTCGACGATGTCGTCCTGCTTGAGCTGGGCGCCGCGCACGCCCTTGCCGCCGCGCTTCTGCGAACGGTAGAGGTCGGAGCGGGTGCGCTTGACGTAGCCGCCGCGGGTGATGGTGACGACGATGTCCTCCTCGGCGATGAGGTCCTCGATGGAGAGGTCGCCGTCGGAGGGGATAAGGGTGGAGCGCCGCTCGTCGCCGTACTTCTCGACGATCGCGGTGAGCTCCTCGGAGATGATCCCGCGCTGGCGGGTCGGCGAGGCCAGGATCGCGTTGTACTCGTCGATCTTGCGCTGCAGCTCGTCGTGCTCGTCCATGATCCGCTGGCGCTCCAGGGCGGCCAGCCGGCGCAGCTGCATCTCCAGGATCGCGTTGGCCTGGAGCTCGTCGATCGACAGCAGCTCCATCAGGCCGGTGCGGGCCGCGTCGGCGCTCGCCGAGGCCCGGATCAGCGCGATGACCTCGTCGATCATGTCCAGGGCGCGCAGCAGCGCGCGCAGGATGTGGGCGCGCTCCTCGGCCTTGCGCAGCCGGAAGGTGGTGCGCCGGACGATGACCTCGACCTGGTGGTTGACCCAGTGCCGGATGAAGGCGTCCAGCGACAGGGTGCGCGGCACGCCGTCGACCAGGGCCAGCATGTTGGCGCCGAAGTTGGTCTGCAGGTCGGTGTGCTTGTAGAGGTTGTTCAGCACGACCTTGGCGACCGCGTCGCGCTTGAGCACGATCACCAGGCGCTGGCCGGTGCGCGAGGAGGACTCGTCGCGGACGTCGGCGATGCCGGCGACCTTGCCGTCCTTGACCAGGTCGGCGATCTTCAGCGCGAGGTTGTCCGGGTTGACCTGATAGGGCAGCTCGGTGATCACCAGGCACTGCCGGCCCTGGATCTCCTCGACCTCGACGACGGCGCGCATGGTGACCGAGCCGCGGCCGGTGCGGTAGTAGTCGTCGATGCCGCGGCGGCCGACGATCAGCGCGCCGGTGGGGAAGTCCGGGCCCTTGATCCGCTCGATCAGGGCGTCCAGCAGCTCCTCGTGGGAGGCCTCCGGGTTCTCCAGGTACCAGAGCGCCCCGGAGGCGACCTCGCGCAGGTTGTGCGGCGGGATGTTGGTCGCCATGCCGACCGCGATGCCGGTGGCGCCGTTGACCAGCAGGTTGGGGAAGCGCGCGGGCAGGACGGTGGGCTCCTGCGAGCGGCCGTCGTAGTTGGGCGCGAAGTCGACGGTCTCCTCGTCGATGTCGCGCATCATCTCCATGGCCAGCGGCGCCATCTTGCACTCGGTGTAGCGCATCGCCGCCGCCGGGTCGTTGCCCGGGGAGCCGAAGTTGCCGTTGCCGTCCACCAGCGGCATCCGCATCGACCACGGCTGGGCCAGGCGGACCACGGTGTCGTAGATCGAGGTGTCACCGTGCGGGTGGTAGTTGCCCATGACGTCGCCGACGACGCGGGCGCACTTGTAGTAGCCCTTCTCGGGGCGGTAGCCGCCGTCGTACATCGCGTAGAGCACGCGGCGGTGCACCGGCTTCAGGCCGTCGCGCACCTCGGGCAGCGCCCGGCTGACGATGACGCTCATCGCGTAGTCGAGGTACGAGCGCTGCATCTCGGTCTCGAGCTCGACCGGCTCGATCCGCAGGGCGACCGCGGCGGCGGCCTCGGGGGTCTCGGGCTGCTCGCCTTCGGGACGGTTGTCGTCGACCACTGGTGGTCAGTTTCCTTTCACGCGGACTGGTACATGCGGGGCCTGCGGGCAGGCGTCACACGTCCAGGAAGCGGACGTCCTTGGCGTTGCGCTGGATGAAGGAGCGGCGGGCCTCGACGTCCTCGCCCATGAGGATCGAGAACAGCTCGTCGGCGCGGGCGGCGTCCTCCAGGGTGACCTGGAGCAGCAGGCGGTGGGCCTGGTCCATGGTGGTGACCCGGAGCTCCTCGGCGTTCATCTCGCCGAGACCCTTGAACCGCTGGATCGCGTCGTCCTTCGGCAGGCGGCGCCCCGCCTCGACCCCGGCGGCGATCAGCGCGTCGCGCTCGCGGTCGGAGTAGGCGTACTCGAAGTCGTCCTTGCCCCACTTGATCTTGTACAGCGGCGGCATCGCCAGGTACACGTAGCCGGCCTCGACCAGCGGCCGCATGAAGCGGAACAGCAGGGTCAGCAGCAGGGTGCGGATGTGCTGCCCGTCGACGTCGGCGTCGGCCATCAGCACGATCTTGTGGTAGCGCAGCTTGGACTCGTCGTAGTCCTCCTGGATGCCGCAGCCGAAGGCCGAGATCAGCGCCTGGACCTCGGTGTTCTGCAGCACCTTGTCGATCCGGGCCTTCTCGACGTTCAGGATCTTGCCGCGGATCGGGAGGATGGCCTGGATGCGCGGGTCGCGGCCCTGCTTGGCCGAGCCGCCGGCGGAGTCACCCTCGACGATGAAGATCTCGCACTCGGCCGGGTCCTTGGACTGGCAGTCGCTGAGCTTGCCGGGCAGCGAGGCGGACTCCAGCAGGCCCTTGCGGCGGGTGAGGTCGCGGGCCTTGCGGGCGGCGACGCGCGCGGTGGCGGCCTGGATGGACTTGCGGATGATGTCCGCGGCCTCGTTGGGGTTGCGGTCCAGCCAGTCGTTCAGGTGCTCGTGGACGACCTTCTGGACGAAGGTCTTCGCCTCGGTGTTGCCCAGCTTGTCCTTGGTCTGGCCCTCGAACTGCGGCTCGCCGAGCTTGACCGAGATGATCGCGGTCAGACCCTCGCGGATGTCCTCGCCGGAGAGGTTGTCGTCCTTCTCCCGGAGCAGCTTCTTGTCCCGCGCGTAGCGGTTGACCAGGCCGGTCAGCGCGGCGCGGAAGCCCTCCTCGTGGGTACCGCCGCCGTGGGTGTGGATGGTGTTCGCGAAGGAGTAGACCCCCTCGGTGTACGAGGAGTTCCACTGCATGGCGATCTCCACCGAGATCGCCTTGTCCTTGTCCTCCGCCTCGAAGTCGATCACCGAGGGGTGGACGACCTCGCCCTTGCGGGAGTTGAGGTGGGCGACGAAGTCGGCGATGCCGCCGTCGTACTTGTACGTGACGGAGAGCGGCTTGCCCTCCTCGTCGACGTGCTCGGGGCGCTCGTCGGTCAGCGCGATGGTCAGGCCCTTGTTGAGGAACGCCATCTCCTGGAACCGGCGGGAGAGCGTCTCGAAGGAGTAGACCGTGGTCTCGAAGATCTCCGGGTCGGCCCAGAAGGTGACGCTGGTGCCGGTGCGCTCGGTGGCCTCGTGCTGGGAGAGCGGGGCGGTCGGGGTGCCGGCCTTGTACTCCTGCGTCCAGCGGTGGCCGTCGGTGTGGATCTCCACCGCGAGCCGGGTGGAGAGCGCGTTCACCACGGAGACGCCGACGCCGTGCAGACCGCCGGAGACCGCGTAGCCGCCGTTGCCGAACTTGCCGCCCGCGTGCAGAACCGTCAGCACGACCTCGACGGCCGGCTTGCCCTGGCCCGGCATGATGCCGACCGGGATGCCGCGGCCGTTGTCGACCACGCGCACGCCGCCGTCGGCCAGCAGGGTCACGTCGATGGTGTCCGCGTGCCCGGCCATCGCCTCGTCGACGGAGTTGTCCACGATCTCCTGCACCAGGTGGTGCAGGCCGCGCTCACCGGTCGAGCCGATGTACATGCCGGGGCGCTTGCGGACGGCGTCGAGGCCCTCCAGCACCTGGATGGCGCTCGCGTCGTACGACCTGTCGGACTGGTCGGTCTGGTCTGGGATCTGGCTGGGGTTGCCGGAATCGGCCACGAAGCGCCCTCTCTGGCACAGCGCGGGCCGCATCCCCGCTCTCTCTACGGGCGGGCGTGCGACCACGGCGTTTCGACTCGGTTGCCACTAGCAACAGTGTTTGGCTTCCAGTCTACCGGTACGACTGACATCGATGGGCGTTTGGCAGCCTCTGAGGGCAGAAATGGCGCCCTGAATCCCCTCGGGACATGTCCCGATACTCGCCTGGGGGGCTCAGAGCGCCTGGCGGGGCCGTCAGGGGTTCCGGAGGATTACGGTCCGCTCCACCCGTGAACGCTCCGCGCTATCCCCAGGTGTCGCCGGGGCCCTTGCTGCCGGGGGCACGCAGCCGGCCGTAGCCGCGCACCGGGGCGGCGGGGCCGAGCACCTTGATGGTGCGGACCGTGCCATGGCCCAGCTCGTGGTTCAGACGGGCCACCAACTGCCGGGCCAGCCAGCGGAGTTGAGTGGCCCACGCGGTGGAGTCGCACTGCACCGTGAGCACCGCGGCCTCGTCGTCGTAGGCGGTGGGCGTGCAGTGCGCGGCGATGTCGGGTCCGACGATCTGCGGCCAACGGCCCATCACCCCGCCGACCGCGGCCGAGGACTCCCAGCCCCGCTCGGTCAGCAGCCGGGTCAGCGCCGCCCCCAGCGGCACCGGGTCGCGGCCGTCCGAGCGGGCCCCGCTGCGCAGACCGTGCCGCTTCGCCTCGCGCTTCTCGCGCACCTGCTCACCGCGCTGGCGGGCCTGCGCCCGGGCCGCCCGCAGCGCCGAACGCGCCAGGTCGGCACCGGTCGGCCCGGGGTGCTCCGCCGAATCGCTCACGGCGATCTCCTTATCCCCACCCTGTGGACAACGGTGAGCCGTCCAGCGTACGGGAGCCGGGCGGGCGGGCGGCGGCTCGGGTGGGCGTCACCGGGGGGACGGCGGTGGAGTGTGCGAGCGCCGGCGGCGGCCGGTGGAGCGCGGTCGGGCGCGGTCGGGCGCGGGTCCGGCCCGGGCGGGACGCGGGCGGAACGCGGGGTGGAACGCGGGGTGGGGGCGCCGGTCAGCCGGTGACGCGCTGGACGGCGCCGTCGGCGACCGCGTACCGGGTCCCGGCCAGCGCCTTCGGCACGTCCTCGGCCACCGCCGCGGTCACCAGCACCTGCTCGCCGCCGGCCACCAGCTCGGCCAGCCGGTCGCGGCGGGCGGCGTCCAGCTCGGCGAAGACGTCGTCCAGGATCAGCACCGGCTCGCCCCCGTCGGAGCGCAGCAGCTCGTACGACGCCAGCCGCAGCGCCAGCGCGAACGACCAGGACTCGCCGTGGCTGGCGTAGCCCTTGGCGGGCAGCGGGCCGAGCTTGAGCACCAGCTCGTCGCGGTGCGGGCCGACCAGGGTGACCCCGCGCTCGACCTCCTGCTTGCGGGCCGTCCGCAGCGCCTCCAGCAGCTGCTCCTCGGCCTGCTCGCGGCTGGTCGGCAGCTCGCCCTCGAAGGAACTGCGGTACTCCAGCGCGGTGTCGCCGCCGCCCGGCGCGAGCTGCCCGTAGGCGGCCGCGACCAGCGGTTGCAGGGCGGCCACCAGCTGGAGGCGGAAGGCGGTGAGTTCGGCGCCGGCCCGGGCCAGGTGGCCGTCCCAGACCTCCAGGGTGGAGAGGTCGGCGCCCTTGCCGCCGCCGGCCCTGCGGGCCATCGCGGCGGTCTTCAGCAGGGCGTTGCGCTGCTTGAGCACCCGCTCGTAGTCCTGCCGGACGCCGGCCAGCCGGGGCGCGCGGGCGGTCAGCAGCTCGTCCAGGAAGCGCCGGCGCTCCCCCGGGTCGCCCTTGACCAGGGCGAGGTCCTCGGGGGCGAACAGCACGGTGCGCAGCAGGCCCAGCACATCGCGCGGGCGGACGTTGTCGGAGCGGTTGATCCGGGCCCGGTTGGCCTTGCCGGGGGTGATCTCCAGCTCGATCAGGGTGGATCGGCTGCGGTCCACCACCGAGGTGCGGATCACCGCGCGCTCGGCGCCCAGCCGGATCAGCGGGGCGTCGGTGGCGACCCGGTGGCTGCCCAGGGTGGCGACGTAGCCGACCGCCTCGACCAGGTTGGTCTTGCCCTGGCCGTTGGGGCCGACGAAGGCCGTCACGCCCGGGTCGAGGGGGACCTCGGCCCGGGCGTAGGAGCGGAAGTCGGCGAGCGACAGGTGCGCGACGTGCATGACGGTGGACTGCGCTCGCCTTCTGGGACTTCCGGGGGACGGACCTGGGGGGACTACTTCGACTCGACCGCGTGGCCGCCGAACTGGTTGCGCAGCGCGGCGATCATCTTCATCTGCGGCGAGTCCTCCTGGCGGGAGGCGAAGCGGGCGAACAGCGAGGCGGTGATCGCCGGCAGCGGGACGGCGTGGTCGATCGCGGCCTCGACGGTCCAGCGGCCCTCGCCGGAGTCGGCGGCCCAGCCCTTGAGCTTGGCCAGGTGCTCGTCGTCGTCCAGGGCGCGCACGGCCAGGTCGAGCAGCCAGGAGCGGATCACGGTGCCCTCCTGCCAGCTGCGGAAGACCTCGCGGACGTCGGTGACCTCGGGCGCGGCCTCCAGCAGCTCCCAGCCCTCGGCGAAGGCCTGCATCATCGCGTACTCGATGCCGTTGTGGACCATCTTGGCGAAGTGGCCGGCGCCGACCGCGCCCGCGTGCACCGAGCCGAAGTCGCCCTCGGGCTTGAGCGCGTCGAAGACCGGCTGGACCTTGGCGACGTGCTCGGCGTCGCCGCCGTACATCAGCGCGTAGCCGTTCTCCAGGCCCCAGACACCGCCGGAGACACCGCAGTCGACGAAGCCGATGCCCTTGGCGGCCAGCGCCTCGGCGTGCTTGATGTCGTCGGTCCAGCGGGAGTTGCCGCCGTCGACCACCACGTCGCCGGGCGAGAGCAGTTCGGCCAGCTCGTCCACGGTGGCCTGGGTGGCGGCGCCCGCCGGGACCATGACCCAGACGACGCGCGGGCCCTGCAGCTTGGAAACCAGCTCCTGGAGGGTCTCGACGTCGGAGATGTCGGGGTTGCGGTCGTAGCCGATGACGGTGTGGCCGGCGCGGCGGATCCGCTCGCGCATGTTGCCGCCCATCTTGCCGAGACCGATGAGGCCGAGCTCCATAGCCAAATCCTTACCTGTGGTGACGTCCCTGCGGGCGGCGCCGTTGCCGCGCTTCCTTGAGCCTACGTGCTGGAGCGGGAGGGCCTCCTCGCGGTCGGGCCGACCGGGGGAGGGTTCCACAGGTTTGTTCACAGGGCTGTGGACGGAGGCGGGCCTGCGCCGCGGGCGGGGCCGTGGACCGGGGCTGTGGACGAACGGCTCCCGGGCCGGTCCGGTGGCGGCCGGACCGGCCCGGGAGCGGCGTCGGCTCAGCCGGAGAGGCGGACCGGCATGATCAGGTACTGGTAGGCCTCGTCGGCCTCGGCGTCCACCGCGGCCTTGCCGCTGAGCAGCGCGGGCTTGGTCGGGGTGGTGAAGCTCAGCTGGGCGTAGGCGGAGTCGATGGCCTTGAGGCCCTCCTCCAGGTAGCCCGGGTTGAACGCGATCGAGATGGCGTCCCCCTCCAGGGAGGCGTCGATCCGCTCGGTGGCCTGGGCGTCGTCGCCGGAGCCGGCCTCCAGGGTGAGCACGCCCTCCTCGAAGTTCAGCCGGACCGGGGTGTTGCGCTCGGCGACCAGGGAGACGCGCTTGAGGGCCTCCAGGAAGGGCTGGGTCTGGATCGCCGCGATCGCGTTGAACTCGGTCGGGAAGAGGCTGCGGTACTTGGGGAACTCGCCCTCCAGCAGGCGGGTGGTGGTCCGCCGGCCGGCGCCCTCGAAGCCGATCAGGCCCTCGCCCGCGCCACCCGAGGAGAGCGCGATCGAGACGCTGTCGCCGCTGCCCAGGGACTTGGCGATGTCCTGCAGGGTCTTGGCCGGGACGAGCGCGACCGCCGAGATGTCGGACTGCTCGGGCTTCCAGAGCAGCTCGCGGACGGCGAAGCGGTAGCGGTCGGTGGCGGCCAGGGTGATCCGGTCGCCCTCGATCTCGACCCGCACACCGGTGAGCACCGGCAGGGTGTCGTCGCGGCCGGCGGCCACGGCGGCCTGGCTGACCGCGGAGGCGAAGACGTCACCGGGGACGGTGCCGGTCGCGGTCGGCATCTGGGGCAGGGCCGGGTACTCGTCCACCGGCAGGGTGGGCAGGGTGAACCGGGAGCTGCCGCAGACCACGCTGACCCGCTGGCCGTCGGTGGAGATCTCCACAGGCCTGTTGGGAAGGTTGCGCGAGATGTCGTTGAGCAGCCGGCCGGAGACCAGCACGGTGCCGGCCTCCTCGATGTCGGCCTCCAGCTCGACCCGGGCCGAGACCTCGTAGTCGAAGCCGGACAGCGCCAGACTGCCGTCCTGGGCCGTCAGCAGCAGGCCGGCCAGCACCGGCACCGGCGGCCGTGCCGGGAGGCTGCGGGCAGCCCAGGCCACCGCCTCCGCGAGGACGTCACGCTCCACCCGGAACTTCACCGGTAACCGCCTCCTGGATCGAGCGCTCCCGCTCGCACGTCTGGTTCTTCTGATCTTGGTCTTCGCCGCGGCTGTCCGCCGAGCTCCGCCGCTCCGCTTCCAGTCGCCGAGGACAGTCTGACGTACTCCACCGACAGACGGGGCAGACGGGCGGAAGCAACTCGAACGGATGTCGGGGAGCGGTTGTCCACAGATTTCGACCCCACCCGCTTTTGAACGAGGCGAACGGTCTATAGGTGTAGTGGTAGTAGTAGGGCCTGTGGAAACCGTGGATAACCCTGTTTGCGCAGGTCAGACCTGGTTTTTTGTCCACAGGACCTGTGGATCGGGGCTGTGGACGAACACGGCCCGCTGTGGACAGCGGAGCGTTACCCACAGGGCACGCTGGGTATCCACAGGTTATCCCCAGCACTGTCCCCAGATCCGGGCGTGGTTATCCACGGGCGCCGGTCAACTTTTCGTGACGGCTTTCACACCTGGGCGTGAACGAGGGCAGAAGGTTGTCGAACTGTGGACAGGCCTGTGGACAACCTGGGGATAACCTCGCCCGCCCTGGGGACAACCGGTGGACAACCCGGACGGCCCACTGACGGGCCGACAATTGTCCACACCCTGTGGATAACGGTTGTGCACAAGTCCACAGGCACCTGACCTGCGCGGAAGAGCGTAGCGGCGGAGGGCCTGTGGAGGAATTCTGGATAACTCCCGGCGCCCGGGCCTGTGGATGACGGAGAACCCGCCCCGCCTGTGGATTTCCGCCTCGCGCACCGGTGGCGTTCGAATCCCCGGTCAGATGTTCGGCGCGGGCTGTGGACTGGCGGAGCGTCCGTCACCGGCATCCCTGCCCCGCCGGCCCGTCGTGCACACCTGTGGATATGCCGAAAGGGCGCCAGGATCGCTCCTGACGCCCTTTTCCGGCCACCCGGGGCCCGTCCCCCGACGGGCCGGCCGGCTAGCTCTTGATGCGGTTGGTCAGCTCGGTGACCTGGTTGTAGATCGAGCGCCGCTCGGCCATGAGTGACCGGATCTTGCGGTCGGCGTGCATCACCGTGGTGTGGTCGCGGCCGCCGAACTGCGCGCCGATCTTCGGCAGCGAGAGGTCGGTGAGCTCCCGGCAGAGGTACATGGCGATCTGACGCGCGGTCACCAGCACGCGGCTGCGAGAGGATCCGCAGAGGTCGTCCACACCGAGCCCGAAGTAGGCGGCGGTCTGCTGCATGATCACCTGGGCGGTGATCTCCGGCCCGGCGTCCTCGTCGCCGCCCGGGATGAGGTCCTTGAGGACGATCCCGGCCAGCTCCAGGTCGACCGGCGCCCGGTTGAGGTTGGCGAAGGCGGTGACCCGGATGAGGGCCCCCTCCAACTCCCTGATGTTCCGGGTGATCCGGGACGCGATGAACTCCAACACGTCGGCAGGAGCGTTGAGTTGCTCCTGGATCGCCTTCTTGCGCAGGATCGCGATCCGGGTCTCCAGCTCCGGCGGGGTGACGTCGGTGATCAGACCCCACTCGAAGCGGTTGCGCAGCCGGTCCTCCAGCGTGGTCAGCAGCTTGGGCGGACGGTCGGAGGAGAGCACGATCTGCTTGTTGGCGTTGTGCAGGGTGTTGAAGGTGTGGAAGAACTCCTCCTGCGTGGACTCCTTGCTCGCCAGGAACTGCACGTCGTCCACGAGCAGGATGTCCATGTCCCGGTAGCGCTTGCGGAAGGTGTCCGCCTTGCCGTCCCGGATGGAGTTGATGAACTCGTTGGTGAACTCCTCCGAGGACACGTACCGCACCCGGGTGCCCGGGAAGAGGCTGCGCGAGTAGTGCCCGATGGCGTGCAGCAGGTGGGTCTTGCCCAGCCCGGACTCGCCGTAGATGAAGAGCGGGTTGTACGCCTTGGCCGGGGCCTCGGCGACCGCCACCGCCGCCGCGTGGGCGAAGCGGTTGCTCGCGCCGATCACGAAGGTGTCGAACAGGTACTTGGGGTTCAGCCGGGCGGCCGGCTCGTCCTTGCGGGGGCCGCCGGCCGGCGGAGCGCCGGGCGGGGCGGGCACACCGGGGACCGCCGGTCGGTCGGTGGCGCGCTCGGCGGGGGCCTTGTCCCCGCCGCGGCCGCCGGACGGGCGGTTCGCGGGGGAGCGGCGGCCGGAGGCGGTCCGCGGGTGCTCGCCCGGGCCGGGGCCGTAGGCGCCGCCGAAGAGGTCGCCCTGGGTGGTCGAGGGCGGCGCGGGGACGTGCCGCGGCGCGGGCCGGGGGGCCGGCTCCTCGGGCTCGCGGTAGGCCGGCGGCTGCTCCTGGTAGCCGGCGCCGGGCCAGGCCTGGGCACCGCCCGCCGGGCCGCCGTACGGCGAGGGCTGCTGCTGCTCGTAGCCGCCGGGGTCGTAGCGGGGCCGCTCGTACCCCTGCTCGTAGTCCTGCCGGTAGTCCTGCTTGTAGTCCTGTTCGTAGGACTGCGGGTAGCCCTGGTCGCCGCCGTAGCCGCCGGCGTCCTGCTCGGACGGGCTCGGGTACGGCTCGGCGGGGGCCTGCGGTCCCGGCGCGGGGGCGGTCGGCATGGCGTTGGCGTCGACCATCACGGCGATCCGCACGGGGCGGGCCAGCTCGCGGGAGAGCGCCTCGGTCAGCTGCGGCAGCAGCCGGCCCTCCAGCACCTGCTTGGCCCGCTCGTTGGGGGCCGCCAGCAGGGCGGTGTCGTGCATCATCCACATGGGCTGGGTGCGCTGCACCCACTGCTTGTCCATCTCCCCGATGTCCGGGTCGCCGACCAGCCGCTCGACGACCCTCGCCCAGACCGGGACAAGGTCGCTGTTGACTTCAGCCACTGGTGCACGCTTTCCGATGAACAAACCAGACAAGTCCTGCAACGGTAGTCAGCGAACAGAGACGGATCAAGTCGTTGTCCACAGCCTGTGGGTAAACGGCCTCCGGTCGGCTGGTTTGACCCTCGCGCCCCGTCCCGCGTACCGTAACCAGGTCGAGTTGTCGATGGCCGCTGCCGCATGTCCGCGGGTCCACCCGCTCCATAAGGCGCGCAGCACGGGCGCCGTGGATTGCCTCAAACCCCAGCCGAACTGGGGCGATGGGCCGGATTTCCGTAACAGGGGAGATCACGCGGACGCACGGTGACGGCCAAGCGACTCCCCGTCATCCTACGATTCACCTCAGGAGCCCCCGAGTGAGCAAGCGCACCTTCCAGCCGAACAACCGTCGTCGCGCGAAGACCCACGGCTTCCGGCTGCGGATGCGTACCCGCGCCGGCCGCGCCATCCTGGCCGCCCGCCGTGGCAAGGGCCGCGCCAGCCTGTCCGCCTGATCCGCACCAGAGTCTGCTGTGCTGCCCTCCGAGAATCGGCTGCGGCGGCGCCAGGACTTCGCGACCGCGGTGAAACGCGGTCGTCGGGCCGGTAGGCCCCTGCTGGTCGTCCATCTCGCCAGAGAGGACGCCCCCGGGGACTGCACCGACCGGACCAGCGACACCCGCCCGCACGTCGCCGAGGGGACCCCTTCGGCGCGTGCGGGTTTCGTCGTGAGCAAGGCCGTCGGCCCGGCGGTCACCCGCAACCTGGTCAAGCGCCGGTTGCGCCATCTCGTGCGTGATCGTCTGTCCCGGCTGCCCGCCGGTAGCCTGATAGTGGTGCGTGCGCTGCCCCCGGCCGCGTCCGCCTCGTACCAGGACCTCGAACGCGACCTGGACGCGGCGCTCAAGCGGCTGCTCAAGGCCGAGCACGCCGTCTCGGCGCCGACGGGAACAGGTCGATGAAGTACCTGCTGATGGGTCTGATCAGGATCTACCAGTGGACCATCAGCCCACTGCTCGGTCCGGTGTGCCGTTACTACCCGTCCTGCTCGCACTACGGCTTCGAGGCCGTGAAGACGCACGGGGCGGTGAAGGGCGGCGCCCTGACCGTGTGGCGCATCCTGCGCTGCAATCCGTGGACTCCCGGCGGGGTCGACCACGTCCCGCCGCGCAAGCACCCGGTGTGGCACCGCCGGCTGCGGGACCGGCTCAAGGGCCGGTCCGCCGCCGACCAGCCGGTGATCACGCCCCCCGCCGGTCCGGACCCCGAGGGCCCGGCGACCATTGGTCCCGTGGGGCCAATCCCAATGTCCAAGGAGCCTGACCGGTGACCTTCTCCTTCCTCAACCCCCTGTACACAGCGGTGTCCTGGATCATCGTCCAGTTCCACTCGCTGTACAGCCACGTCTTCGATCCGAACGGTGGCTGGGCCTGGGGTCTGGCCATCGCCTCGATGGTGGTCGTCATCCGGATCTGCCTGATCCCGCTCTTCGTGAAGCAGATCAAGGCGACCCGGGCCATGCAGGCGATCCAGCCGAAGATGAAGGCCATCCAGGAGCGGTACAAGAACGACCGCCAGCGCCAGTCCGAAGAGATGATGAAGCTGTACAAGGAGGCGGGTACCAACCCGTTCTCCAGCTGCCTTCCCATCCTCGTGCAGGCTCCGTTCTTCACCGCGCTCTACGGCGTGCTCGCCAAGGTCGCCGACGGCAAGCCGATCGGCGTGATCGACGGCACCCTGCTGGACAGCGCCCAGCAGGCCCACATCTTCGGTGCCCCGCTCTCGGCGACCTTCGTCGGCAGCAGCGACGTCAGCGTCAAGATCGTCGTCGCGGTGATGATCATCCTGATGTCGGCGTCGCAGTTCATCACCCAGCGCCAGCTGATGACGAAGAACGTCGACCTCACCGTGAAGACGCCGTTCATGCAGCAGCAGAAGATGCTGATGTACGTCTTCCCGATCATGTTCGCCGTGATGGGCATCAACTTCCCGGTCGGTGTCCTGGTCTACTGGCTGACCACCAACGTCTGGTCGATGGGCCAGCAGCTGATCGTCATCCGCAACAACCCGACGCCGGGCAGCAAGGCCTGGGACGAGCGCCAGGACCGGCTGAAGAAGGCCAGCCGGCTGAACCCGGACGGCTCGGTCATCAAGGGCCCGCTGTTCGGCCTGCTCCCTGCGAAGAAGTCGGCCGTCACCGCCGAGGCCGTGGTCGAGGAGTCGGTGCAGGTGCGCCGGCAGCAGCCGCGGAAGCAGACCAAGTCGCAGCGCCAGCACGGCGGCGCCCAGCCGGCGAGCCTGACCAAGGACGCCCCGGCCGAGCAGCCCGCCGACGCCGCCCCGGCGGAGTCCGCCGAGACCGGCGCCGCCGCCGGCACCTCGGGCGGCGGTGCGGCCAAGCAGACCGCGGCGCGTCCCGCGGGCACCAAGTCGGGTGCGGCCCGGCAGCAGGGCGGCCGGCAGCAGCCCAAGCGCGGCGGCGGTCAGCGGCCGAAGAAGAAGTGACCGGTCCGCTCCGGACCGCTCCCACGGCCCCCTGAACCTCGTTACCGGCCCACCACCCGGGCCCATCTCCGAAGGAGTCCATCAGTGACGGAAGGCATCACCTCCGCCGTCGAGGCCGAGGCCGCCGCCAGCGCCGACGAGAGCCTCATCTCCCGCCTGGAGCAGGAGGGCGACATCGCGGCGGACTACCTGGAGGGTCTGCTCGACATCGCCGACCTGGACGGTGACATCGACATGGACGTCGAGGGCGACCGCGCCCTGGTCTCCATCGTCGGTGACGGCAACGACCGCGCCCTGCAGCGACTGGTCGGCCAGGACGGCGAGGTGCTGGAGGCACTGCAGGAGCTGACCCGGTTGGCCGTCCACCGGGAGACCGGCGAGCGCAGCCGCCTCATGCTGGACATCGCCGGCTTCCGGGCCCGCAAGCGCTCGGAGCTGGCGACCCTCGGGGCCGAGGCCGCCGAGCAGGTGAAGAGCTCGGGGGAGCAGGTCAAGCTGAGCCCGATGACCCCGTTCGAGCGCAAGGTCGTCCACGACGCGGTGGCCGCGGCCGGTCTGCGCAGCGAGTCGGAGGGCGAGGAGCCCGAGCGTTGCGTGGTCGTGCTGCCGGCCTGACGGCAGGGTGACCGCCGATGGCTTGGGCGGTGGCATGCGACACGAGGACCCGACCCCGTCCGCCACGCGCGGGCGGGGTCGTCGTCCCTTCGCGGGCGGTGGCCCGGCGAGAGATGTTTCACGTGAAACGGTGCAGGAGCGGGTCGGTGGATCCGGGGAGCGGAGAGTTCGAGATGGACACGGAGAGCGCGGCTGCCGGCGGGCCGGGGACGGGCGCCGGAAGCCCGGATGCCGAGGGCGCGGGCGTCGGCGGCCGGCCGGCGGTCGAGCCGCCGCCCGCACCGCCGGCCGTGGCCCGGGAGGTCTTCGGCGAGCGGTACGACGCCGCGGTCCGCTACACCGAGCTGCTGGCCACCGCGGGGGTGACCCGGGGGCTGATCGGTCCGCGCGAGGTGCCCCGGCTCTGGGACCGCCATGTGCTGAACTGCGCCGTCCTCGCCGAGCTGCTGCCGGGCGGGACGACGCTCTGCGACGTCGGCTCCGGTGCCGGCCTGCCCGGCATCCCGGTGGCGCTGGCGCGGCCGGACGTCTCGGTGACCCTGCTGGAGCCGCTGCTGCGCCGCACCACCTTCCTGGAGGAGGTGGTCCGCGAGCTGGGGCTGGAGAACGTCACCGTGCTCCGCGGCCGGGCCGAGGAGATGGTCGGCAAGCTGGCGGTGGACGTGGTGACCGCGCGCGCGGTGGCGCCGCTGGAGCGGCTGGCCGGCTGGGGGCTGCCGCTGCTGCGGCCGCACGGCCAGATGCTGGCGCTCAAGGGCGACAGCGCCGAGCAGGAGCTGACCGACTCCCGGGCCGGGCTGGCGAAGCTCGGTGCGGTGGAGTGGTCGGTGATCGCGGTCGGCGAGGGCACCCTGGAGACCTCGACCCGGGTGGTCCAGGTCAAGGTGGGCGAGAGCCCGGGCGGCGTGAAGGCGGCGACCCGCCGGGCCAAGGCCGCGGCGAAGGCCGGCCGGGCGGGCGGCCCCGTCCGCGGCGGCGACCGTGGTCGCAGCCCCCGGCGGCGCGGCCGCTGAGCCGGGCGTGATGCCTGAACACGGGCGGGGAGGTCCACGGACCTCCCCGCCCGTGTCGTGTCCGCTCGCCTCCGGGCCGCTCCGGTCCGGGCGGGTGTCGTGTCCGCGGTGTGCCTTCCGCCGTCCGGGTGACGGGCGGGCGGACGGCAGGACGACATCGGACCACCGGAGTGTCGCATCGTCAGAATTCCGACATTGCGGGCATGGTGTTTCACGTGAAACGTCGCTCTCTCCTCTCGGGAATCCTCTCGCGCAGCCGGGCGGCGACTGTTGCCGCTCCGGTTTCACGTGAAACACTGAGCCCCATGCAGGACTCGGAGACCATCGACCAGATCGATGACACGCCCATCGCGCGTGCTGCCCAGGCTGCGGTCCAGGCCATCGGCCGGGCGGGCGAAGGCCTGCCCCGCCCCGCGACCACCCGGGTGATGGTGGTGGCCAACCAGAAGGGCGGGGTGGGCAAGACCACCACGACCGTCAACATCGCCGCCTCGCTGGCCATGCACGGCCTGCGCGTGCTGGTGATCGACCTCGACCCGCAGGGCAACGCCTCGACCGCGCTCGGCATCGACCACCACGCCGAGGTGCCCTCGATCTACGACGTCCTGGTGGAGGGCAAGCCGCTGGCCGACGTGGTGCAGCCGGTGGTGGACGTCGAGGGGCTGTTCTGCGTCCCCGCCACCATCGACCTGGCGGGCGCCGAGATCGAGCTGGTGTCGCTGGTGGCCCGGGAGAGCCGGCTGCAGCGCGCCATCGCCGCCTATGAGCAGCCGCTGGACTACATCCTGATCGACTGTCCGCCCTCGCTGGGCCTGCTGACGGTCAACGCTCTGGTCGCCGGCCAGGAGGTGCTGATCCCGATCCAGTGCGAGTACTACGCGCTGGAGGGCCTCGGCCAGCTGCGGCACAACGTCGACCTCGTCCGGACGCACCTCAACCCGGTGCTGCACGTCTCCACCATCCTGCTCACCATGTACGACGCCCGGACCAGGCTGGCCGCCCAGGTGGCCGAGGAGGTCCGGACGCACTTCCCACAGGAGGTGCTGCACACCGCGATCCCGCGCTCGGTCCGCGTCTCGGAGGCGCCCAGCTACGGTCAGACGGTGCTCACCTACGACCCGGGCTCCACCGGCGCGCTCTCCTACCTGGAGGCCGCCCGGGAGCTGGCGCTGCGGGCGGTGTCCGCAGGGGCCGGCGGCTCGTTGGTGGGGCAGCAGCGGGACGGTTCGGGGCAGGGCGCCCCGGGAGCACAGCACGGTACGACGGAGGGCAATCGGTGAGTGGCGGTCGCAGGGGACTGGGAAAAGGGCTGGGGGCGCTGATCGGCCCCGCCGCCCCGGCGGGCGGTGGAGCCGGTAGCGGCGCCGCGCCGCAGTCGGCGGTGGCCCCGGTGGCCTCGCCCGGAGCGGTCTCGCCGGCCGCGGTGCCGGTGCTGCCGTCCGGCCGGGGGACGCTGGCGGCCAGGGCGGCCGCGGAGAGCCTGCGGGAGCAGGCCGCCGAGGCGGAGCTCGCACGGGTGGCCGGTGCCTACTTCGCCGAGCTGCCGCTGGACGCGATCACCCCGAACCCGCGCCAGCCGCGCGAGGTGTTCGACGAGGAGAAGCTGGCGGAGCTGGTCACCTCGATCAAGGAGGTGGGCCTGCTCCAGCCGGTGGTGGTGCGTCAGACCACGCCCGGACGCTTCGAGCTCATCATGGGCGAGCGGCGCTGGCGGGCCTCCCGGGAGGCCGGGCTGGCGCAGATCCCGGCGATCGTCCGGGCCACCGAGGACGACAAGCTGCTGCTGGACGCCCTGCTGGAGAACCTGCACCGGGCCGAGCTGAACGCGCTGGAGGAGGCGGCCGCCTACGACCAGCTGCTGCGGGACTTCTCCTGCACCCACGAGGAGCTGGCCGACCGGATCGGCCGCTCGCGTTCGCACGTGTCCAACACCCTGCGGATGCTGAAGCTCCCGGCCGGGGTGCAGCGCCGGCTGGCGGCCGGGACGATCACGCCCGGGCACGCCCGGGCGATCCTCGGCCTCGCGGACCCCGAGCGGCAGGAGGAGCTCGCCGCCCGGGTGATCGCCGAGGCGCTCACGGTCCGGATGACCGAGGAGCTCGTCACGCTGATGAACGGTGAGGAGCCGAAGCCCAAGAGCTCGGCCCGGCCGAAGGCGGGCAAGATCCTCTCGCCGGCCTTCAACGACCTGGCGAGCCGGCTCTCGGACCGCTTCGACACCCGGGTGAAGGTCGAGGTCTCACAGCGGGGCGGCAAGCTCGGCAAGGGCAAGGTCGTCCTGGAGTTCGGCTCGGTGGAGGACCTCAACCGGATCCTGGACAGCATGGCGCCCGGCGACGACGGGCTGCGGCTGTCGCAGGGCTGAGCCGGACCGACGTTGCGGCGCCGATGGGTGCATGTTCCGCGTGAGCGCTGTTTCACGTGAAACATGCACCCATCGGCGTTCGGGGGGAATGCTCGACTGTGGAGTGGACGAGGAGGTGCGGGGCATGGGACGCCGGATCGTTCCGCTGACGCTGGACAACCTCGCGGACCTGCCGTCGACCTGCCGCTCCTGCGTGTTCTGGGAGCTGGACCCGGTCAGCGGCCGGGCGGCGGTCGAGGCCGGCAAGCCCGAGCTGGAGAAGGAGGGGTGGATCTCCGCCGTCCTGCTGGAGTGGGGCTCTTGCGGCCGGGTGGTCTACGTGGACGACCGGCCGGCCGGCTTCGTGCTCTACGCCCCGCCCGCGTACGTGCCGCGCGCGCAGTCCTTCCCGACCAGTCCGGTCTCCTCGGACGCCGTTCAGCTGATGGTCAGCCGGGTGCTGCCGGGCTTCCAGCGGCAGGGGATCGGTCGGGTGCTGGTGCAGACGGTCGCCAAGGACCTGCTGGGCCGGGGGTTCCGGGCGATCGAGGCGTTCGGGGCGGTGGGCCGTCAGCCGGTCAGCTGTGTGCTGCCGGCCGAGCACCTGTTGGCGGTGGGCTTCAAGACGGTGCGCCCGCACCACCGCTATCCGCGGCTGCGGCTGGAGGCGCGCACCACGCTCTCCTGGCGGGGGGACGTCGAGGGGGCGCTGGAGCGGCTGCTGGGCGGCGGGCGGAAGGAGCCGGCGCTGCGGCCGTTCTGAGCGCGGCCGCTCCCGGCTCACGGCGGGTGGCGACGGACGAGGGCGGGGCTCCCGGTGGGGGGCCCCGCCCTCGTGGCGTGCCGGGGGAGCGGCCTCAGATGAGGCCGTCCAGCTCGCGCAGCAGCGCGGCCTTCGGACGGGCACCGGTGATCTGCTTCACCGGCTCGCCGTTCTTGAAGAGGATCAGGGTCGGGATGGAGATGACGTTGTACGCCGCGGCGGTCTGCTGGTTGGCGTCGACGTCGAGCTTGGCGATGGTGAGCTTGTCGCCTTCCTCGGACGCGATGTCCTCCAGGACCGGGGCCACCTGGCGGCACGGGCCGCACCATTCGGCCCAGAAGTCGACGAGGACGGGCTTGTCGCTCTTGAGGACGTCGGCATCGAACGTCGCATCGGTCACGGTGGTGGTGGCGCCGGCCACGATCACTCCTAAGGGTCAAGCGGGGGAGGGGCTGCCAGGTCTACAACACCGCGCGGGGCGGTTCTGTTTCGACCTGGCGGGTGGGCGTGTTCCACGTGGAACACACCCACCCGGACGGTGGGGTGGGTCAGACCGCGACGGTGGCGGCCTGGGCCTCCAGGTCGGCCAGCGAGGCCAGGTAGCGCTCGGCGTCCAGGGCGGCGGAGCAGCCGGTGCCGGAGGCGGTGATGGCCTGGCGGTAGGTGTGGTCGACGACGTCGCCGGCGGCGAAGACACCCGGGATGTTGGTGCGGGTGGAGGGGGCCTCGACCTTGAGGTAGCCCTCGGCGTCGAGCTCCAGCTGGCCCTTGAAGAGCTCGGTGCGCGGGTCGTGGCCGATGGCGATGAACAGTCCGGTGACCGGGAGCTCGCGGGTCTCGCCGGTGGTGGTGTCGCGCAGGGTGACACCGGTCAGCTTCGGGTCGCCGTGGATGGCCTCCACCGCGCTGTCCCACTCGAAGCTGATCTTCTCGTCGGCGAAGGCGCGCTCCTGCATCGCCTTGGAGGCGCGCAGGGTGTCCCGGCGGTGGATGACCTTGACGCTGCGGGCGAAGCGGGAGAGGAAGGTCGCCTCCTCCAGGGCGGTGTCGCCGCCGCCGACCACCGCGATGTCCTGGTCGCGGAAGAAGAAGCCGTCGCAGGTCGCGCACCAGGAGACGCCGCGGCCGGAGAGCTTGTCCTCGTTGGGCAGGCCCAGCTTGCGGTGCTGGGAGCCGGTGGTGACGATCACGGCGCGGGCCCGGTGGACGTTGCCCTCGGAGTCGGTGACGGTCTTGACGTCGCCGGTGAGGTCGACGGCGACGATGTCGTCCGGGATCAGCTCGGCGCCGAACCGCTCGGCCTGCGCCCGCATGTTGTCCATCAGCTCCGGGCCCATGATGCCGTCCCGGAAGCCCGGGAAGTTCTCGACCTCGGTGGTGTTCATCAGCGCACCACCGGCGGTGACGGCACCCTCGAAGACCAGCGGCTTGAGGGAGGCACGGGCCGTGTAGAGCGCTGCCGTGTAGCCGGCCGGGCCGGAACCGATGATGATCACGTTACGGACGTCGCTCACTGCATCTCCTGGTTCGCATCGCGACCCGCGTTTGCTGCGGGGAGGGCGGTCCTGCTCCGCCGCCCGGGACAACGACTGACCAGTGTCTCGCATTCCCAGGAGGATCAGTACCAGGCGCCCGCACTCTGGGAGTGTCGTGCGGCCCGTGGCATGGATCGCACGGGAACCATCGGTCAGCCGCTCGGAACGGTGCGGTGCAGCAGGATCCGGCAGTCGGCGGAGCGGAGGTAGACGTCGAGCTGGTCGGAGCGGCCGGGCAGGGCGTGGACGAGGAGCTCGGCGGGGGCCCCGTGGTAGCTGCCCCGGTCGGTGGCCAGCAGGGGGGCGGTGCTGGGCGGGGGGCAGGCCGGGGCCGAGCGGCCGCCGCCGGTCAGGCCCTGGCCGCCCTCGGCGGGGGGTACGGCGGTCGCGCCGGAGCCTTCCGAGGGGTTGCCCGCGCCGGAGCCTTCCGAGGGCTTGACGGGCTGCTCCGGCCGGCCGGTGACCGCTCCGGCGAGCAGCTGCCGGACCTGTGCGGGGAGCCGCTCGTCCTGGAAGACGGTGCCGCCGGCCGGCTGGTCCGCCTTGGCGTCGGCGCTCTCCGGGGTGCCCGGGGCGGCCGAGGCGGCGGCGGGGGCGCCGGCCGTGCTGGCGGTGAGGCTGTCCCCGCGCTGGGGGGAGGAGGACAGCGACAGGAAGGCGCCGCCGAGGCCGAGGGCGAGCAGGGCGGCCGCCGAGCCGAGCAGCAGCGCCCTGCGGCGCCGGGGGCGGGCGGCCCGGCCCGGTCCGGTGGCGGCGGCGGGCCGGGCCGGCGGAGCGGTCGGCGGGGCGGCCGGTGCGGAAGGGGCGGGGGCGGAGGCCTCCTGGGCCGCGGCCGCGAGGGCGGCGTCGATCCGGGCGGCGACATCGGCCGGCATGGCCGGCGGCTCGGCCCCGGCGAGCAGCGTCCGCACCTCGGCGAGCGCCTCGGCGGTCTCCCGGCACTCGGCGCAGCCGGCCAGGTGCCGCCGGAGCGCCTCGGCGTCGGCGGGGGCGAGCAGGTCCTCGGCGAGGTCGGCCAGCGCGTCGACCTCGGGGTGCGCGTCCGCGGCGGGATCGGGGGAGGAGAGGGGCGCCGTCATCGCGTGCTCGCGTCTCCTTCCAGAATCGGCCGGGCTGGATCAGGGGCTGTCCCTGTGACGGTACGGGGCCCCGGTGGGTTCCCGGGCGGGCGGGCGGTCCCGGAGGCGGTCGGTGTTCCACGTGAAACACCGACCCCGTCCGTCCGCTCCTCGCGCAGGTGCCGGACCAGCGGCAGCAGCCGGGCCCGGCCGCGGGCGCAGCGGCTCTTCACCGTGCCGACCGGCACCCCCAGCAGCTCGGCGGCCTCGGCGACGGGGTAGCCCTGCATGTCGACCAGGACCAGCGCGGCCCGCTGCTCGGCGGGCAGCTCGGCGAGCGCGGCGGACAGCTCGCGGTGCACCTCGGCGCGGACCACCGGGGAGTCGGCCGGCTCGGCGGCGCCGACCAGGGCGTCCAGCCGCCCCGGGTCGTCGTCCAGCGGCCTGGTCCGGCGGGTGGCGGTGCGCCGGGCGCGGTCCAGGCAGGCGTTGACCACGATCCGGTGCAGCCAGGTGGTGACGGCCGAGCGGCCCTGGAAGGTGTGCGCGGAGCGGAAGGCGGAGACCAGGGCGTCCTGCAGCGCGTCGGCGGCCTCCTCGCGGTCGCCGAGGGTGCGCAGGGCGACCGCCCAGAGCCGGTCGCGGTGGCGGTTCACCAGCCGGCCGAAGGCCTCCCGGTCACCCGCGACGTGCCGGGCGAGCAGCGCCGCGTCGTCGTCGCCGCGCTCCGGTCCGTCGTCCGCCACGTCCACCCCTCGCCGTTCGTGCCCCGCCGCCGCCGCGGTCCGTGGGTCAGCCGAAGACCTTCGCGTCGAGGACGTGGGCCTGGTACTTGCCCGCGTCCTTGGTCCCCGGCGGGTTCGTGGACAGGCTGGTCAGCCAGACCAGGAGGTAGCGGGTGGTGACCGGGCTGTCCAGCTGGTACTCGAGGGTGGTGCCGGCCTGCTTGCCGAGGACCGTGTAGTCACCGGGCCTGGCCGCCGGCGGGTTGCCGACGCCCTTGTTCGGCACCCGGAGCTCGGCCGTGGTGGGGGTGCCGAACTTGAGGGTCACCTTGGAGACCTGCTGCGCCGTGCCGAGGTCGAGCAGCAGCCCGGTGCCGTCCTTGGCCTTGGGGAAGGGGTCGTTGTACCAGCTGGTGACCCATTCGGTGCTCGGGTCCCCGTCGATCGCCTTGGGCAGGCCGGCCGAGCCCTCGGGGCCCTCGCCCAGCGGGTTGTAGGAGATCGCCGCGGCGACCTGGACCGGCGCCGGGTCGTGGGTCGCCGCGTGGGCGCTGGGGGTGGCGCTGGTGCTGCTGGGCTGGGGGGCCGCGGAGGCCGTGCTTCCCGGGCGCATGCTGTCCACCAGCTGCCAGGAGGCCACGCCGATGGCACCGAGGGCGACCGTCCAGGCGGTCACCTTGACCACCCGGCGCAGTCGTCGCCCGGCGTTGCGCACCGGGGCCACCACCGGGGCGGGCGCGGTGCCGGGGGCGGCGACCACCCGGGTCGGGTTGGGCGCGGTCGGCAGGGCGTGGGTGTTGTGGCGCGGCGGGTTGGTGAAGACCGGCAGCTCGGGTTCGGGCTGGCGGATGCGCGGCATCAGCGCGATCGCCCGGGCGAGCTCCTCGGGGGTGGTGATCGGCTCGGCGTGGTGCGGCGGGTGGTCGAACAGGGCGCGGGCGGCCAGTTCGGACAGGCCCTTGTGGACCCCGGCCCGGACCTGGTCCGGCGCCACCTCGCCGATGTTCCTGGGCAGGCCCCGGAGGTCGTAGCGGTCCTCGGGGAAGGGCCAGCGGTGGGTGAGCGCGGCGAACAGCAGGGCGCCGATGGCCCGGGTGTCGGTGCGCTCGGCGTCCTCGTCGCCGCCCTCGGCGGGCAGGCCGCGCAGCGCGGCGTCCACCGCGATGCCGTTGATCCGGTACTGGCCGCTGTCGGTGCGCAGCACGCAGCGCGGGGTGAGCCGCAGATGGGCCTGGCCGCGCCGGTGGGCGGCGGCCACCGCGTCGGTGACCTGGCGGACCATCTGGTAGGCCTCGTGCGGCTCCATCGGGCCGTCGCCGAGCAGCTTGGCGAGGTCGGAGGCGTGCGGCAGCCACTCGCGCACGACGTAGACCAGCTCGCCCTCCTGGACGGCGTCCAGGACCTGGACGAAGCGCGGGTCGCCGAGCAGGGCGGCGGACTTGGCGGCGGCCAGCACCTTGCGGGCGCGCTGGTGGCCGGCGGCCATCAGGTGGACGCCGACGGCCCGGCGCAGCTTCTCGTCGACGGCGCGCCAGCTGCTGAAGGTCTCGGTGGAGGAGATGCACTCCTCCAGCCGGTAGCGGTGGCCGATCATGTCGCCGCTGTGCCGCAGCGGGGCGGGGAGGGTCTGCGGCAGGGTGGCGGTGTCCCGGGGGTCGTGGGTGGGCTGCGGGTCCCGGGGCGGGCGCTTGGCGGCGGGACGGTCGGAGGAGGGGCGGTCGGCTGCTTCGGCGGCGGCCCGGCGGGCGGCGTCGCCGGCGGCGAGTTCCGCGGCGATCTCGGAGGCCGACAGCGGGGCGGTGATCTCCGAGGTCTCCTCGCTCCCGGCCGGCGCGTTCCGGGCCGTGCCGGCGTCGGTGCCGGCACCGACGTCCTCGGCGGGGGCGGTGTCCTTCCCGGCGGGCTTCCCGGCGTTCTTCCCCGCGTTCTTCCCGGCGGCCTTTCCGGTGTCCTTCCCGCCGGCCGCGGTGGGCCGGGCCGCGCCGTCGGCGAGCGCGTCGATCGCCTCGGCCAGCGCGGCCTCGTCCGCCGCTCCGTCAGCTGCTGACGTGTCGACGACCGCCTTGGTGCCATCAGCCACCGTGGTCCAGCCTCCCCTTGTGTCGCCCCGGGCCTGAGAGAGAGTCGTTGGAGCGCTTCGGCCGGTGGCCCCGGTGCTCCAGGACAATTGTGCCCACTGTTCTCCACCGGGTACGACCGCCGAGAGGTCCGAGCGGTTGCCCGACGGTGGAGAGATGTGGTGCAGATCGGCATCGGGCCGCCGGGTCCCGGCCCGGGACGGTCCGGGGCGCGCGGCGGCCCGATGCCGGGATCAGCGGCCCAGTCGGCCGCGCACCATACCCAGCATGGCGTTCAGCTCCTCGATCCGCAGCCGCTTGGCGATGAGCACGAAGACGGCCAGCTGCAGTCCGCCGGCCACCACGACGGTCAGTACGGCCCCGGCCCAGCCGCCGACGACCTGGGTGATCGCCAGGCCGGCGCCCAGGCCCACCAGGGCGGCGGGGACGGAGGCCGTGGCCAGCCGGGAGTACGTCTTGCCGATCCGCTTGGTGTCCAGGCCGCCGATCCTCTTCTTCAGCTTGGGCAGCGCGACCGTCACTCCGACGGCGTACGCGACGCCGTAGCCGAGCGCCATTCCGGTGACCGTCCACTCGGCGGGCAGCAGCACCCAGCAGAGCAGCGAGAAGCCGGCCTGGCAGGCGGCCACCCAGACGGTGTTGGAGAACGGCGTACGGGTGTCCTCGTAGGCGTAGAAGCCGCGGAGCATCACGTACTGCGCCGAGTAGGGGATCAGGCCCAGGGCGAAGGCGGAGAGCATCAGGCCGACGTTGCGGGCGTTGTCCAGGGCGAGGTCGCCGCCGCCCACCGCGTAGATGGACTGGCCGATGGCCGGGCCGAGCGAGAGGAAGAGGAACGCCGCGGGGACGACCGCGACGGCGGTGGTGCGCAGCCCGTAGGAGAGGTCGTCACGGACGGCGCCGGCGTCCTCGTCGGCGGCCGCGCGGGAGAGCCGGGGCAGCACCGCGCTCATGATCGAGACGGTGATGACGGCCTGCGGGAGCTGCCAGATCAGCAGGGCGTTGGAGAAGGCCGCCAGGCCGACACCGCCGTGGCCGCCCGCCTCCGCGTTGCTGCCGGCGGCGGTGGCCAGCTGGGTGATGACCAGGTAGCCGGCCTGGTTGGCGAGTACGAAGAAGAACGTCCACTTGGCCAGCCGGGCCGCCTTGCCCAGGCCGTGGCCGCGCCAGTCGAAGCGCGGCCGGTAGGAGAAGCCGGCCGCCCGCAGGTACGGGATCATCGCCAGCGCCTGCACGGCGAGGCCCACCAGGGTGCCGATGCCGAGCAGCCGGACGCCCTCGGGGGTGATGGTCTCCGGGGTGACATGGGTGCCGTCGAAGCCGCCGTAGACCCAGATGTAGGCGCCGAAGGTGAAGATCACCACGATGTTGTTGAGGACCGGGGTCCACATCATCGCGCCGAACCGGCCGCGGGCGTTGAGGATCTGTCCCATCACCACATGGATGCCCATGAAGAAGATGGTCGGCAGGCAGTACCGGGCCAGGGCCACGGTGGTGTCGGCGCGGGCCGCGTTCTCCATCATCGGATGGGCGATCAGCTGGACGAGCAGGGGTGCGCCGAGCACGGCCAGGAAGACCACGCCGGCCAGACCGACCATCACCAGGGTGAGCAGCCGGTTGGCGTAGGCGATGCCGCCGTCGGCGTCGTTCTTCATGCTGCGGACCAGCTGCGGCACGAAGACGGAGTTCAGCGCGCCGCCGCCGATCAGGATGTAGAGCAGCGTCGGCAGGGTGTTGGCCGCGTTGTAGGAGTCACCCATCACGGCGATGCCGATCGCGCCGGCGATCACCATGGTGCGCAGGAAGCCGGTGCCGCGGGAGACCAAGGTGCCGGCCGCCATGATCGCACTGGAGTTCAGCAGCGAGGCGACCTTGCCGCCGGACTTCCCGGCGCTCTCCCGGGGGGCCGCGGGGGCGGACTGCTCCTCGGCCGCGAGGTCGGCGAGCGGCTCCACCGCGGGCGGCAGCTGCACCGCGGCCACCTGCATGGTGGCCTCGTCCTCGGCGAGCGGCGGGTCGAACTCGATCGGCGGCACGAAGGGGCGGTGCCCGTCCGGGCCGTGGCCGCCGGGGGCGGGACCGTACCCGGGCTGCGGGGCGTGCTGCCCCGGGTAACCGCCGGCCGGGGGGAACGGCGCGGGCGGGGCGGGCGGGACCGGCGCGGCGGGCGGCTGGGCCGCCGCCGGCTGCTGGACGGGGGAGTGCTGGGCCGGCGGGCGGGGCGCCTCGGCGGTCGCCTGGTTCCCGCCGAACAGCGCGTCCACCCCGACGTACTCGGTGGACTCGGAGTCCCAGGCGGAGTGCGCCGGGCCGGGCTGCCACTGCTGCTGACCGCCCCAGCCCTGGGCCGGAGCGGCCGCCGGGGTCGCCGGGCCTGCGGGCGCGGGCGGACCGGCCGGGGCGGCGGCCTGCGGCGGCGGGCCCTCCCGCCAGGCTCGCGGCGGGGTGTCCCAGCCGGGCTGCACCGGCGGCACCGGCGGGGAGAACGGCGTCGGCGGCACCGGTGCCGGGTAGTCACCGCCCTGCGGCGGCAGCTGCGGCGGCACGTCGTACGCGGCCGCCGGCTGCTGCGGCGCGGCGGGCCGGGCGGCCCGCAGGCCGTACGGGTCCTGCTCGCCCGGACCGCCCTGGTACGCGTCGGCCGCGTACGGGTCCTGGGCGTAGGTGTCGGCCACGTACCAGTCGCCGGACGGCGACTCGGCACCCGGACGGACCTCTCCGCGGCCCGGAGGCCGCTCCTCGCTGCGCCCGGTCATGTCACCTCTTCGCTGTCGTGGGGGAGGCCGCCCCGGGGTCGGGCGGTGTCGGCGGTGTCAAGGACCAACCTTCTCATCACTGGTGGCCCGATCCCGGCCATCCGCGCTGCTGTCGTGCGGTGTCCGTGCCGCTTCCGCGGCCCGGTCCGGGGTACCGCCGGCCCCGTCGTGGTCGTCCGGTCCGTGCGCGGTGCCGTCCGTCGAACCCTGCGCCGGGCCGCCGGCGGGGCCGCCGTCCGGGCCGTCCCCGCCGTCCGGGCCCTCCTCGGGACCGTCCGCCGGGGCCAGCGGCGCGTCGCCCTCGTCGTCGTGCGCCACCCGCCGCTTGCGCTGGCGCAGGAACCGCAGGGCGGCGAGCAGCAGCAGCACCAGGCCGCCGCCGAAGACGTACAGCACGCCGTTGGTGACCGAGGTGACCTCGACCCTGAAGACCACCGGGGCGCCGTACGGCTTCGGGTCGGGCCCGGTGGTGTACAGCTGGGCGGTCATGTTCACCGTCCCGTTGTTCTTCGCCTCGGCCGGGAAGCGCAGGGTCACGCTCTGCGAGGCGGGCAGCACCAGCTCCTCCGACGGCAGCTCGACCCGCAGCCGGTTGGGCTGGCTCGGGCTCAGCACCAGCTTGAGGTTGGTGACCGTCTGGGTCAGGTCGTTGCGCACGCTGACCTGGAGCACGCCGGTGTCCCCGGCGAAGGTGATGACCCGCTTCGGCGGCACCTTCACCGCCCTGGTGAGTTCGTCGAGGTAGCTCTGCACGCCGTCGCGGTAGACGCCGCCCTCGGCGGCCCGGTTGCGCCACTCGGTGGACAGCGAGCGGACCATCGCCGCGCTGAACGGCCCGCGCACCCGCTGCGGCAGCGTCAGCACCTGCATCAGCGTGTCCAGGTCGTTCTGGATCCTGGTGGTGGCGGTCAGGTCGGCGGCGGGCAGCTCGGAGTCGCGGACCCGGGCCGGGTAGTCGGTGGCCGCCGGGACGGCCGTGCCGGCCTTCGGGTCGGGCGCCGTCTGGGCGAGCGCGTCCAGCTTGGCCGGCTCCACCCACTTGCCGTCCTGGGCCGCCTGCAACGCGCCGGCCAGCACCTTGGCGGTGCTCGCGGTGAGGTCGCGCGGCGGCATGACGAGCAGGCCGCGCGAGTGCTGCGGCTCCTGCCGGGAGATCACGAAGGTCTCGGCCAGGAACCGCTGCGTCGCCAGGGTCTGGTCCTGCGCGGTCGCCAGGTCCTGCTCGAACAGCGAGGAGACCACCTGGTCGGCGACCAGCGCGGTCTGGCCGTTGCCGATCGGCCGGGTGGCCGAGGGGGTGTACTTCAGCGCGTCCGACTCGGGCATGCTCGCGCCGTTCACCAACACCAGGCCGGCGCCCGCGCGCTGGGCGACCGAGGCGATCCGCTGGTCCAGGTAGCCCTGGTAGGGCCAGGCGACGTCGGAGCGGGTGTCCACCGAGAGCCGGCCCTCGACGGTCAGCCGGCCCGCGGTGGCCGCCTTGCCGAGCGCGGTGTCGATGCCCTCCAACTCGGGGGCGTTGTGCGCGATCGAGGCGAGGTCAGGGTCGGCGTAGGGCAGCGCCACCACCTGGCTGCCCGGCTTGGCGACGGCGGCCCGCAGCTTCTCCAGCCAGGCGGTGGCGGCGGCCGTGCCGGTGCCGCGGACGGTGTTCTCCTCCTTGGCCGCGTTGCCCTCGGTGCCGGGCTTCTGCACCCGGTAGTCCTTGGTCATCGCGAACGCGGTGTCCAGCAGGTCCGGGTCGACCACCCAGGTCAGCCCGGTCAGCGAGGCGCCGGTCTCGACCAGCGCGTACAGCCGGCCGCCAGGCGCGAACTCGGCGGCCAGGCTGTCGTCGCGCAGCACCGGGACGGTCTGGTCGTTGTCGGAGAGGGTCTGCGCGGCCAGCACGGGGGCGTGCACCAGCGGCCACAGGGTGGTGACCTTGGACGGCTGCGCCTCGGGCGGGGAGGTCGGGTTGTACGGCAGGAAGGTGCGGGCGATGCCCAGCGGGCGGTCGCGCTGGTTGTCGGCGGTCGAGCCCCAGACGTCCACCGCCAGCTCGTACACGCCCTCGGTGGTGAGCTGCAGGTCGGCGACGGCGACGCTCAGCGTGTACGGCTGGCTCTGGCCGGGGCCGAGCTCGTTCAGCGCGTACTGCGGGCTGTCCAGCGAGATGCCGTCCGACCCCTGCGGGGTGCTCCGGGTGAGCACCCCGGCGACGTCGCTGCGGTTGGTGAGCGGCTTGCCCGCCCAGGGCTTGCGGACCGTCGCGTGCGCGGACTTGAGGACGGACTTGCCGCCGTTGGTGACGTGCCCGGAGATGGTCACGATGCCGTTCGGGACGGCCACCGGCTTGTTCACCGACTCGATGGTCATCGTCACCGGGTACTCGGCGCTGACCGTCGACCCGGCGGCCGGGCGGGCCTCGTCGGCCGTCCTGGCCGGGGCCGCCGCGGCCGACGGCGGGCCCGGCAGCGCCGAGGCGAGCACCAGCGCGGCGCCGAGCGCCCCGGCCAGCCGCCGGGCGGTTCGTCGCAGGACCCGCCCGGGGCGACCCGCCTGCTGTCCCGGGTACCGTGCCGGCTCACTCACGCGGTCCGCCCTCGCTCACGGGTTCGCCCTCGCCGTTCTCGATCGCTGCTGCTGGTGCCGTGCTGCTGCGGATGTTCCGCCGGCCCTGGGGGATGCCGTGAGGATCAGCCGTGAAGAAAATGTGGTCGTCCGTCGCCCGGGCGGCCGTGACGGCGCACGGCACCGCGGCCCGCCGTCGGTGCCCCGGACTCGTCCCACCGGCATGGTAACGATGTGGTGAGGGGTGCGGTGTTGCGGGCCGGGGAGTGAGCCGGTGGAAACGCGCGGGCGACCGGGCCGCCGGGCCACGTACCCTTGTGAGCCGTGTCCACTGCCAATGAGCCCACCGCCCACCCGACCGGCACCCATCATTCCAGTTCCGCCGTCCAGGTCGTCCCCGGCCTGAGCGAGGCCCAGACCCTGGGGCTGCAGGAACTGCTGCGGGTGTCCCCGGTCGCCGACGAGATCGCCCGCCGCTTCCAGGCGGCCGGTCACCGGCTCGCGCTGGTCGGCGGCTCGGTCCGGGACGCCCTGCTGGGCCGGCTCGGCAACGACCTGGACTTCACCACCGACGCCCGTCCCGAGCAGGTGCTCAAGCTCGTGCGCGGCTGGGCGGACGCGGTCTGGGACGTCGGCATCGCCTTCGGCACGGTCGGCGCGCGCAAGGACACCCCGCAGGGCTCCTTCCTGATCGAGATCACCACCTACCGCTCCGAGGCGTACGACCGCACCTCCCGCAAGCCCGAGGTGACCTACGGCGACACCATCGAGGAGGACCTGGTCCGCCGCGACTTCACGGTCAACGCGATGGCCGTCGACCTGCCCGGCCGCGGCTTCGTCGACCCGCACCACGGCCTGGAGGACCTGGAGGCCCGGGTGCTGCGTACCCCCGCCACCCCCGAGGAGTCCTTCTCCGACGACCCGCTGCGGATGATGCGGGCCGCCCGGTTCGCCGCCCAGCTGGACTTCGAGCCGGCCCCCGAGGTGGTCGCGGCGATGACCGCGATGGCCGACCGGATCGCCATCGTCTCCGCCGAGCGGGTCCAGGCCGAGCTCAACAAGCTGCTGCTGGCCAAGCACCCGGTCAAGGGCCTGCGGCTGCTGGTCGACACCGGGCTGGCCGACCACGTGCTGCCCGAGCTGCCCGCGCTGCGCCTGGAGCGCGACGAGCACCACCGGCACAAGGACGTCTACGAGCACTCGCTGACCGTCCTGCAGCAGGCCGTCGACCTGGAGCAGGACGGCCCCGACCTCACCCTGCGACTGGCCGCGCTGCTGCACGACATCGGCAAGCCGCGCACCCGCCGCTTCGAGTCGGACGGCCGGGTCTCCTTCCACCACCACGAGGTGGTCGGCGCCAAGATGACCCGCAAGCGGATGCGTGAGCTGAAGTACTCGAAGGAGCTCACCGAGGACGTCTCGCGGCTGGTCGAGCTGCACCTGCGCTTCCACGGTTACGGCGGCGGCGAGTGGACCGACTCGGCGGTGCGCCGCTACGTCACCGACGCCGGCCCGCTGCTGGAGCGGCTGCACAAGCTGACCCGCTCGGACTGCACCACCCGGAACAAGAAGAAGGCGGCCGCGCTCTCCCGCACCTACGACGGGCTGGAGGAGCGGATCTCCGAGCTCAAGGCGCGGGAGGAGCTGGACGCCGTCCGCCCGGCGCTGGACGGCAACCAGATCATGGAGCTGCTCGGCATCAAGCCCGGCCCGATGGTCGGCAAGGCGTACAAGCACATGCTGGAGCTGCGGCTGGAGTACGGCCCGATGGAGCACGACGCGGCGGTGGCCGCGCTGCGCTCCTGGTGGGACGCCCAGCAGTCCCAGCAGTAGGGCGCGGACCGTTCGGCGGGGGCGGTCCCGGGGAGAACCCGGGGCCGCCCCCGTGCCGTCCGCGGGGCTCGGGGGCTCCTCGGGGCTCAGAGCTTCTTCAGGCAGAGGACGAAGCTGAGCGCCTCGGTGCTGGCGTCGCGGGTGTAAGTGCTCTCGGTGCCCGCCACGCCCTCGCAGGCCTTCTCGTCGTCGCTGGTCGCGTAGACCTTCTTGATCACCTTGTACTGGGCCCGGGTGTCGGTGCAGGGCAGCATGGTGATCCGCGGATGGGCGTCGTGGGTGGCCGTGGTGCCGTTCTCGTTGCGCAGGCAGTCCCCGGCCTTGGCGTAGTCGATGTCGCTGGGCACCTTGGAGGTGGCGGACGGCGTCGGCAGGGTGACCGTCGGGGCCGGTACCGGCGGCAGCGAGAAGCTCGGCGAGAAGGTCGGCGCGGGGATGGTCACCGTGGTCGGTGTGGGCAGCACCAGCGGCCGGTACGGGTCGTCGGCGTGCCGGGCGCCGAGGAAGGCGCCGGTCGCGATCAGGACGATCGTCGAGCCGATCCCGAGCACCGGCAGCAGCAGCATGAAGATGTGCGGGCGCTTGGTGAGCGGCACGCCCGGGTCGAGCTGCGGTCCGTGGGTGCCGGGCGCCGGCGGCGGCAGGTCCTTGATCCGGTTGTGGGCGGCGAGGTTCCGCAGCAGGGTGACCACGGTGAAGATCCCGGAGAGGTAGCTCCACCAGCCCTGGACCAGGGTGCGGGCCGACATGTCGCGGACCACCGCGGTGCCGCAGGTGCGGCAGAACGGTCCCGGCTGCTTCAGGAACCGCATGATGATGATGATGCCCTGGTGGCCCCGGACCGTGGTGTCGACGGCCGGGAAGCCGCCGCAGAACCGGCAGACCGGTCCGCCCTGGTGGGCGTAGCCGGCCGGCGCCGGGTAGCCCCCGGCCTGCGGCGGGTAGGCGTAGCCGCCGGGCGGCGGAGCCTGGGCGGGCACGCCGTACCCGGGCGGGGCGGCCGGCGGCGGGGCGGCCGGGTAGCCGTAGCCGGGCGGCGCGGGGGCGGCCGGCGGCTGCGGGGCCGGCGCACCGGCGTACGGGTTGCCGGCGGCGTACGGGTTGGCGTCGGCGGGTGGCGTCGAGCCGTACGGCATCTGGGGCGGCGGAACGGACAAGGGGATCCCCCGGGAGGAGAGGTCGGGTGGCGGGCGGTCAGGACTTCTTGACCGGCGGTACACCGGTGAGCGGGCCGAGGCAGAGCACGTACCGCTTCTTGTTCCAGCGGCGGCCGCTCTTGCCCGAGACGGTGCTGGTGGTGCCGTCGGTGCCGCGGCAGCGGGCGGTGTCGGTGGTGGAGTCGAACTTGGCCAGCACCTTGTACTTCGCCTTGCTGTCGGTGCACTTGACCACCGAGACGTCGCGCGAGCCGGAGGTCTTGACGCAGTCGCCGGCCTTGGCGCTGCTGACGCTCGGGCCGGAGGCGAAGTAGCCGACGATCAGGGCGATCACGCCCAGGACCAGGCCGGCCGCCTTCAGCCGGGCCTTGCCGCGGCCCTTCGCGGCCGGCGCACCGGCCGGGGGCGGGGCGGCCGGCGGGTAGCCGTGCGGCGAGGGGTGGCCGTAGGGGGCCTGCGGGTGGGGCTGCTGCGGATACGGCTGCTGGGCGTACGGCTGCTGCGGGTACGGGGGAGCCGGCTGCGGTGCGGCCTGGGCGGCCGGGTAGCCGTAGCCGGGCGGGGGCGGCGGCGGTGCGCCGTACCCCGCGGGCGCCGGCTGGGGCGCTCCGTACGGCTGGGGCACGGGTGCGCCGTAGGGCTGCGGCCCCGGCGCGGGCCCGTACCCGGGCGGCGGTCCGTAGGGATTCGGTGGTGTGCTCATCAGATCGTCCCCCGATACAGGATGCTGTCGCTGCGACAGATCTGACGTACCTTAGCGACTCGCGCCGACGCCTCCGGGGCGCAGGGGCCGCCGCCCGGCCCGGCGGAGGTCAGTGGGTGCGGTCGCCGGGCAGCGGGCCGGTGCGGCGGGCGGCGCGCAGGTACAGCACGGCCGACGCCGCGTACACCACGGCCACGCCCAGGACGACCGGCACCGAGCGCCCGGAGAGCGGCAGCACCAGCGCGGTCACCAGCGCGGCGGCCACGAAGGCGACGTTGAAGAGCACGTCGTAGATGGCGAAGATCCGGCCGCGGTAGTCGTCCTCGACCGACTCCTGCACCACGGTGTCGGCGCAGATCTTGGTGCCCTGGGTGACCACGCCGAGCAGCAGCGCGGCGATCAGGCAGGGCACCAGGCTGAAGGTGAGGCCGAGCGCGGGCACGAAGAGCACCGGAGCGGCCAGGCAGAGCGTCATCCAGCCGGCCAGCCCGAGCCGTCGGCTGCACCAGGGGCTGATCACCGCGGCGATGAAGAACCCGGCGGCGGAGAGGCCGACCGCCTGTCCCAGGGTGGCCAGGCCTCCCGCGCTGTCGGCGGGGTCGTTGAAGGTGTACCGGGCGAGCATCACCACGACCACGATCAGCACGCCGTAGCAGAACCGGGCCGCGGTCACGGCGGCCAGCGCGTGCGCCGCCGGGCGGCGGTCGCGCACCAGGTGGGTGACGGCCGCCCGCAGTTCGCGGGCGGCCTGGGCCAGCGCCTGGCCGAGCGCGGGGCGGTCCGGGTGGTGCGCGGGGCCGAGCAGGTCGCGGTCCATCCGCAGCGCCGCCAGCGCGGCGGAGAGGTAGAGCAGCGCCGCGAGCGAGACCAGGGCGGCGTCGGCCTCCGGGCCGGGGGACATCAACTGGTGCAGCAGGAAGCCCAGCCCGCCGCCGCAGGCGGCCGCGACGGTGCCCAGGGTGGGGGAGAGGGCGTTGGCGGTGACCAGTTGCTCACCGCGGACCACCCGGGGCAGGGCCGCCGACAGTCCGGCCAGGATGAACCGGTTGAGCGCGGTGACCAGCAGCGCGGAGGCGAAGAAGAGCCAGGTCGGCGCCTGGAGCAGGAGGAGGGCGCCGGTGACCAGGCCGAGTCCGAAGCGGGCCAGGTTGCCCAGGTAGAGCACCTGGCGGCGGCGCCAGCGGTCCAGCAGGACGCCGGCGAAGGGGCCGATCACGGAGAACGGCAGCAGCATCACGGCCAGCACCGAGGCGATGTCGGCGGGCGAGGACTGCTTCTCCGGGGAGAAGACGACGTAGGCGGCGAGGGAGACCTGGAAGACGCCGTCGGAGAGCTGGGACAGCACCCGGGCGGTCAGCAGCCGGCGGAAGTCGCGGCCGCGGAGCAGGTCGAGGAGCGTGGCGCGGTGCGCGGCCCGGTGGGTACTGCCGTTCTCGGTGATCGCCACGTGCCCAGAGTGCCATGGAACCGGCCGGTGTTTCACGTGAAACATCCGGCCGGTGCGGGAACGGGCCCACGGTCGTCGACCGTGGGCCCGTCCGGTGCCCGAGCGGGATCGGGCTCAGTGCCCGAAGGTGCTCAGGTTCAGCGCTCGACCTCGCCGCGGATGAACTTCTCGACGTTCTCGCGGGCCTCGTCGTCGAAGTACTGGACCGGCGGGGACTTCATGAAGTACGAGGAGGCGGAGAGGATCGGGCCGCCGATGCCGCGGTCCTTGGCGATCTTCGCGGCGCGCACGGCGTCGATGATGACACCGGCGGAGTTCGGGGAGTCCCAGACCTCGAGCTTGTACTCCAGGTTCAGCGGGACGTCGCCGAACGCGCGGCCCTCGAGGCGGACGTAGGCCCACTTGCGGTCGTCCAGCCAGGCCACGTAGTCCGACGGGCCGATGTGGACGTTGTTGGAGCCCAGCTCGCGGTCGCGGATCTGCGAGGTGACGGCCTGGGTCTTGGAGATCTTCTTGGACTCCAGGCGCTCGCGCTCGAGCATGTTCTTGAAGTCCATGTTGCCGCCGACGTTCAGCTGCATGGTGCGCTCGAGGATGACACCGCGGTCCTCGAACAGCTTGGCCATCACGCGGTGCGTGATGGTGGCGCCGACCTGGGACTTGATGTCGTCACCGACGATCGGCACGCCGGCCTCGGTGAACTTGTCCGCCCACTCCTTGGTGCCGGCGATGAACACCGGGAGGGCGTTCACGAAGGCGACCTTGGCGTCGATGGCGCACTGGGCGTAGAACTTGGCGGCCTGCTCGGAACCGACCGGCAGGTAGCAGACCAGGACGTCGACCTGGGCGTCCTTGAGGGCCTGGACGACGTCGACCGGGGCCTCGTCGGACTCCTCGATGGTCTCCCGGTAGTACTTGCCGAGACCGTCGAAGGTGTGGCCGCGCTGGACGGTGACGCCGGTCGGCGGCACGTCGCAGATCTTGATGGTGTTGTTCTCGGACGCCGTGATGGCGTGCGCGAGGTCCTGGCCGACCTTCTTGGCGTCGACGTCGAAGGCGGCGACGAACTCCACGTCACGGACGTGGTAGTCACCGAACTGGACGTGCATCAGCCCGGGGACCTTGCCGGCCGGGTCGGCGTCCTTGTAGTACTCGACACCCTGCACCAGCGACGTGGCGCAGTTGCCCACACCCACGATGGCTACGCGAACCGAACCCATTCCGGTTGCTCCCTGTGATCTCATGAGCGCCGCCGGGGGTCGGCGGGACTCGTCCTGCTTCTTCGATGACTGCTGACGGGCGCGTGACGCGCCCACTCCTGCCGCGCGGCACAGGGCTGACGCGGTGTCAGCGCTCCTGGGAGGAGCGCCCCGGGCGGTCGTACGGTGGCCCGGGCGGGTCCGCGGACCCGTCCTCCTGGCCTCGGCCGTCCGAAGTCTTGGGTGTTGCGGGGCCGGTCGCGCCGGCCGACGGGCCGGTCCGGCCGGTGCGGTTGGCCCGCTCGGTCTCGATCAGCTCGTTGAGCCAGCGGACCTCGCGCTCCACCGACTCCAGTCCGTGCCGCTGCAGCTCGACGGTGTAGTCGTCGAACCGCTCGCGGGCGCGGGCGAGCGAGTTGCGCATCCGCTCCAGGCGCTCCTCCAGCCGGCTGCGGCGGCCTTCCAGCACGCGCATCCGCACGGCCCGGTCGGTCTGGCCGAAGAAGGCGAAGTGCACGCCGAAGTGCTCGTCCTCCCAGGCGTCCGGGCCGGAGTCGGCGAGCAGTTCCTCGAACCGCTGCTTGCCCTCGGCGGAGAGCCGGTAGACGATCTTGGACCGCTTGCCGTTGAGCGCGGTGGCCGGGACGTACTCGACGTCCGGGTTGTCCTCGACCAGGAAGCCCTGGGCCACCAGGCTCTTCAGGCAGGGATAGAGCGTCCCGTAGGAGAACGCGCGGAACGAGCCGAGCAGGACGTTGAGCCGCTTGCGCAGCTCGTAGCCGTGCATCGGGGCGTCGTGGAGCAGTCCGAGAACGGCGAACTCCAGCACTCCTGAGCGCCTGCCCACTGCCGTCGTCCTCCTTTCCCCGGCCGGTCCGCGACCCGCCTCGCTCGGCGGTATGCCGTTCCGATGTATCGGCTCGATATATCGAGAACGATAAGCCTGGGTCCTCGAACGGGCAAGAGGGGCACGCGTGAATGTGATCACAAGGCGACGCGCGGGTGTGCTTGGCAACGGGCGTGTAATGATCTGCTGCCGTTTTGCGGTTATTGGCGATTGATGCCCGATTAGTTCGGTTTCCCGGCTGCGTACGCTGTCGCGTGTGCACGAGGACCACCTCCGGGGTTAGGGCGGTTGCGGGCATCGGACGTGGACCCTGCCTTCAGGCTCGACCGGCCTGGCGAGGAGTAGCTGGAACATGAGCGAACGACGGCGCAGGTCGCCAGGTGGCGACGGTCGTCCCCCGGGCGGAGACAGCGGGCGGCCGGCGGGTGCCGGGCGCGACGAAATCGGTTCGGAGGGCCTCGGCCGGCGCAGACCCCAGGGCGGGCGGGACACCGCGCAGCAGCCCCGGATGACCCGCGCCGAGATGCGCAAGGCGGCCCAGAAGGGCGGCCGGCGCGGCGGGGCGGCGGCCGGTGGCGCCGCGGCGGCCGGCCGGAGCGCCGGTCCGGGCAAGAAGCGGTTCATCGACTACCCGCGCTTCGGCAAGCAGGGCCTCCGCCGCTGGCTGCCGTCCTGGCGGCAGTGGCTGAGCGCGGTGCTGCTCTTCGTCGCGGCCTGCGTCGGCGGGATCTTCTTCGTCTACCAGACGACCGAGATCCCCAAGCTGAACGCCCTGGTGGACGACCAGAACAACATCTACTACTGGGCCGACAACACCGAGATGGTCCGCAAGGGCGAGACCAACCGGCAGATCGTCGAGCTCGCCGACATCTCGCCCAACCTGCAGAACGCGGTCATCGCGGCGGAGAACGCGACCTTCCGCACCGACAGCGGCATCGACCCCAAGGGCATGATGCGCGCCGTCGTCAACATGGCCAAGGGCGGCGAGACCCAGGGCGCCTCGACGATCACCCAGCAGTACGTGAAGAACGCCTACCTGACGCAGGAGCAGACCCTCTCCCGCAAGGTGAAGGAGTTCTTCATCACCCTGAAGGTGAATCAGGAGTTCAAGAAGGAGGAGATCCTCAAGGGCTACCTGAACACCAGCTGGTTCGGCCGCGGCGCGACCGGCGCCCAGGCCGCCGCCCAGGCGTACTACGGCGTCAACGCCAAGGACCTCGACCTGTGCCAGAGCGCCATGCTGGCCGGCCTGCTCAAGGGCGCGTCGTACTACGACCCGACGATCAAGGCCAACCAGGCCCGCGCCGAGGAGCGCTGGGCGTGGATCCTCGACCGGATGGTGGAGACCAAGAACACCACCCCCGAGGAACGGGCGAAGTGCACCACCTTCCCCCAGCCGATCAAGCAGATCCCGCCGGCCAACATGAACGGCCAGATCAGCTACCTGGTGGAGACCGCCAACAAGTACGTCATGGCCACGGACCCGTCGATCGACCAGCGGGCGATCGACAAGGGCGGCTTCAAGATCTACACGACCTTCCAGAAGGACAAGGTCGAGGCCCTGAAGAAGTCCGTGGACGAGATCAGGGCCGAGCAGCTCAACCCGCAGAAGCGCCCGGAGACCGACAACTTCGTCCAGTTCGGCGCGGCCAGCGTGGTCCCCAACGACGGTGCGATCGTCGCCATCTACGGCGGTGACGGCGTGGAGAACGGCCACCACGACAACAACGCCAACGCCCAGGGCGTCCAGGTCGGCTCGACCTTCAAGCCGTTCGTGCTGGCCGCCGCCATGCAGCTCGGCGTGCAGACCGCGACCGACGACAAGGGCAAGCCGAAGCGGATCAACGCCGACAGCCGCTACCTCTCCGACGACATGGCGGAGATCCGCAAGCCGGACGGCTCCCTGGTGATCGGCGACGACGGCAAGCCCTACCGCCAGCCGAACGAGGAGAAGGGCAAGCGCGGCTACGTCTCGTTGCGGATGGCCATGCAGTACTCCTACAACGTGCCCTTCGTCCAGCTGAACCAGGATGTCGGCGGGCAGAACGTCATGCAGATCGCCGAGGCGGTGGGCATCCGCAAGGAGAACATCGAGAAGGAGGCGAAGACCACCACCTTCCCGCTCGGCGTCTCCACCATCAGCCCGATCCGGATGGCCGACGCCTACGCGACCTTCGCCGCCAGCGGCAAGCAGGCCGACCCGTACTCGGTCACCAAGGTCCTGCTGGACGGCAAGGAGCGGCCCGGCTTCGGCAAGCACGAGACCAAGCAGGCGCTGGAGCCGGCCGTCGCCGACAACATCACCGACGTGCTGGTGAACGTGGCGAAGAACGGTACCGGTAAGAAGACCAACACCCTGGGCCGCCCGGTGGCCGGCAAGACCGGTACCACCGACGAGAGCATGTCGGCCTGGTGGGTCGGCTACACCCCGCAGCTGGCCACCAGCGTGGCGATGTGGCGTGAGGACCCGGCCCACCCGGGGCGGCTCACGCTGAAGGGCACCAGCGGCAAGGACGCGCTGCACGGTGGTGACGTCCCGGCGGACATCTTCACCCGGTACATGAAGCTCGCGCTCGCCAACGAGAAGAAGCTGGACTTCCCGACCCCGCAGCCGATCGGCTCGCAGGTCGACTCCTCGGGCGCGCCCAGCACGGCGAGCGCCGTGCCGACGCCCACCGCGACCGAGACCGCGCCCACCGCCCCGGCGGACCCGAACGCCGGGCAGCCGACCGAGCCCGTGGCCACCCAGCCGGCCTGCGTCCCCGGCGTCGACTGCCCGGGCACCGTGCCCACCGCACCGGTGCCGACCAAGACCAACCCGAACACCGGCGGCGGCAGCGGCGGAGGCACCGGTGGCGGTGGTACCGGCGGTGGTACCGGCGGTGGCGACACCGGCGGCGGTACCGGCGGCGGAGGCACCGGCGGCGGCGGCACCGGCGGCTCGGGCGGCACCACCCCCTCCCCGACCTGTCTGCTCGGCCCGATCGGCTGCGCCACCCAGACTCCGCCCCCGGCGACCGGCGAACCGGGCGGCGGGGCCGGCGGTGGAACGGGCGGCTCGACCCCCAAGCCGACGAAGCCGGCCACCTCGCCACCGGCGACCAACGGCGGTCCCGGGGGCGCGGCGGCGCCGTAACCGGCGGTCCACCACCGGACGGCCCGCTTCCAGGAGCGGCCGCACGGATCTGCCACGATCTGCCGGTCCGACCGAGCACGCAGGACATCCGGGAGCCCCGGCCGAATCACCGGCCGGGGCTCCCGGGCGTCCGGGCGTCCGGGTGTCCGGGCGGACGCCTTCCGATCGCGGGCATGCCCGCCGCGGAGGCCGAGCACCGGCGTGTCCTGATCGCCCGGAACGCCGGGGCGCTCGACCGGACCGGGGCGGCCGAGGAGCGGGAGACGGGGGTCGCCCGGCCGGTGCCGGCGCGGGGCCGGCGGGTGCGTCCGCCGTTTCGCCGTATTCGGAGCGATTCGTGCCGGTACCCCGCCGCCCGTCGGGCCGGGCGGTGCCGTCGGGCCGGGGAAAAGGGGCAGGGGCCTCCTCGTACGGGCGGCCGGGGTGCGGCAGGATGTCCGCCATGACGTCCAGCGTTCGTGACGAAGAGGCCCCTGCCGCACCGGCCGCCGGTCCGCAGGCCAACACCGTGGTGGTGCCGGCGGACGAGGATCCGGTCGCGGCGGCCGGCAGCGAGCTGATCGGCGGTCCGCCCGGACGGCGCGCGCTGCTCGGCGTCTCCTGGTGGATCCCGGCGCGCTTCCTGGCGCTGCTGGTGATCGTGGTCTCGGTGCTGGGCATGGCGCAGAAGCTGCCCTGCTACAACGCCGCCTGGTTCCAGCCCGGTTCGCCGCAGTACGTGCACGCCTGCTACAGCGACATCCCGCACCTCTTCTCCGGGCGCGGCTTCGCGGCCGGCCTGCACCCGTACGTGGACCGGATCCCGGGCTCCACCGGGGACCTCCAGTTCCTCGAGTACCCGGTGCTGACCGGCCTGTTCATGCAGATCGCGGCCTGGCTGACGCCCGGCGGCGGCGCCCTGCAGGACCAGGAGCGGTGGTTCTGGACGATCAACGCGGGCCTGCTGATGGCCTGCGCGGTGGTCGCCGTGGTCGCGCTCTCCCGCACCCACCGGCGGCGCCCCTGGGACGCGCTGATGTTCGCCCTGGCGCCGGCCCTGCTGCTCAACGCCACCGTCAACTGGGACCTGCTGGCCGTCGCGCTGGCCGCCGTCGCGCTGGCCTGGTGGTCCGGCTCGCGACCGGTCTGGGCCGGGGTGTTCATCGGCCTGGCCACCGCGGCCAAGCTCTACCCGGTGCTGCTGCTCGGCCCGCTGCTGGTGCTCTGCTGGCGGGCCGGCCGCCGGCGCGACCTGCGCGCGCTGCTCGGCGGCGCCGTCGGGGCCTGGCTGCTGGTCAACCTGCCGATCATGATGGCCAACTGGCAGGGCTGGTCGACCTTCTACGTCTTCAGCAAGCACCGCACCGAGGACTACGGCTCGCTGTGGCTGGTCCTCATGCAGAACCGGGGCGTGGGGCTGGCGAACCTCGACACCTTCATCGCCGTCCTGATGCTGCTGAGCTGCGCGGGGATAGCGTGGCTCGGCCTCGCGGCGCCCCGCCGGCCCCGGGTGGCCCAGCTGGCCTTCCTGGTGGTGGCCGCGTTCGTGGTGTTCAACAAGGTGTACTCGCCGCAGTACGTGCTCTGGCTGCTGCCGCTCGCGGTGCTGGCCCGGCCGCGCTGGCGGGACTTCCTGATCTGGCAGGCCTGCGAGGTGCTCTACACCCTGGGCATCTGGTCCCACCTGGGCTTCGTCACCGGGGCCAAGCAGCACGGCATCGGCGAGTCCTGGTACCACTTCGCGATCGTGCTGCACCTGCTCGGCACGCTCTACCTGGTCGGCATGGTGGTCCGGGACATCCTGCTGCCGGACCGCGACCCGGTGCGCTGGGACGGCAGCGACGACCCGTCCGGCGGGGTGCTCGACGGCGCCCCGGACGTCTTCGTGCTCGGCGGCGCCCGCCGGCTGCGCGAGGAGGAGAGCTACGCCGGGTACGCGCCGGCCGGCCCCGAGGCGTGGCTCGACGAGCCGCCCGCCGCGGAACCGGCCGTGAAGGACTGACCGGACCCGGCCGCTAGCGGTCCACCACGCGGTCGAAGTGCGTGGTGGTGTGCCGCACCTGCAGGCCGAGCTCGTCGCCGACCGCCGGCGGCTCGGCCTCGTTGTCCAGGAAGAGCAGCGAGACCTGCATGTGCGGCGGCTCGGCGAACCAGAGCTGCTTGCCGGCCCAGTGGTACGGCGACTTCGTCTTGTTGACGGTCGCCAGGCCGGCCCGGGCGATGCCCTTGGCGCGCGAGGACATGCCCTGCACGTACTTGGGCGCCTCCAGGCCGATGCCGTGCGCGGTGCCGCCGGCGACCACCAGCAGGTGGCCGTCGGACGGCGCCGGGTGCTGGCGGTAGCCGTAGCGGTCGCCCTTGCGCACCGGGGTGACGTCCAGCACCGTCGCCCGGACCTCCAGCGCACCGTGGTCGCCCAGCCAGAGCCGGGTGCCGATCCGGGCCCGGAAGACGGTGTCCGGGAAGCGCTGGGCCAGCTGCTCCATGCCCGCCGCGCCGAGGTGGCTGACGAACACGGTGTGCACCGGGACGCCGGCGGCCCGGGCGGTCTCCACCCAGTACGCGACCTCCTCGACCGGGCTGGAGCCGTCCGGGCGGTCCATCGGCAGGTGCAGCGCGAGGCCCTCGAAGGCGACGCCCTCCAGCTCGGCGGCGACCGTCGTGAGGTCGGCCGCCGAGACGCCGTGCCGGCGCATGGTGGTCATGCACTCCACCACCACCCGGGCGCCGTGCAGCGCCCGCAGGCCGTCCACGCTCGCCACCGTCCGGATCACCCGGGCGTGCGGCAGCGGCAGTGCCTCCTCGCCCACCCGGTAGGGGGTGAGCACCAGCAGTTCGCCGCCGTACCACTCGGCCGCGTCGGCGGCCTCGTAGGCGGTGCCCACCGCCAGCACCCCGGTGCCGAGGAGGGTCGCCTCCTCGGCCAGCCGGTGGTTGCCCAAGCCGTAGCCGTTGCCCTTCGCCACCGGCACCAGGCCGGGGAACTCGGCCAGGACGGAGCGCTGGTGGGTGCGCCAGCGTTCGGTGTCGAGGTAGAGCGACAGCGTCATCGGGTCATCTCCCAGGGGGTGTTGGGCACGGCTGCTCGGTGGCTCGGAGCGGGCTGCTCAGCGGCGCGACATGTAGAGGTCGAGGGCCTTGTGCAGCAGCTTGTTGAGCGGGAAGTCCCACTCGCCGAGGTACTCGGCGGCCTGGCCGCCGGTGCCGACCTTGAACTGGATCAGGCCGAACAGGTGGTCGTTCTCGTCCAGCGTGTCGGAGATGCCGCGCAGGTCGTAGACCCCGCCGCCCAGGGCGTAGGAGTCGCGCATCATCCGCCACTGGATCGCGTTCGACGGCTTGACCTCGCGCTTGTGGTTGGCCGAGGCGCCGTAGGAGTACCAGACGTGCTCGCCGACGACCAGCATCGTGGTCGCGGCCAGCGGCTCGCCCTCGTGGTAGGCGATGTACAGCCGCATCCGGTTCGGGTCCTCGGCGGTGAGCGCCTTCCACATGCGCTGGAAGTAGGCCAGCGGACGCGGGGTGAACTTGTCGCGCTCGGCGGTCACCAGGTAGAGCTGGTGGAAGACCGGCAGCTCGTCGTAGCCGCCCTGGACCACCTCGACGCCGCTCTTCTCGGCCTTCTTGATGTTGCGGCGCCAGAGCTGGTTGAAGCCCTTCTGGATGTCGTCCAGCGAGCGGTTGGCCAGCGGCACCTGGAAGACGTAGCGCGGCTGGACGTCGCCGAAGCCGGCGCCGCCGTCCTCGCCCTGCAGCCAGCCGGCCTTGCGCAGCCGGTCGGCGACCTCGAAGGCGCGCGGCTCGTACCAGTCGGCCTCGACGTCGCGCAGGCGCTTGGCCTGCTTGGCGGCGATGGCCTCCTTGATGGTCGGGGCGTTCCAGCGGCGGATGACCACCGGCGGGCCCATCTTCACCGAGAAGGCGCCCTGGGACTTCAGGTGCGCCAGCATCGGCTGCAGCCAGCGGTCGAGGTCGCGGTCGAACCAGTCGATCACCGGGCCCTCGGGCAGGTAGGCCAGGTAGCGCTTGAGCTTGGGCAGCTGCCGGTAGAGCACCAGGCCGGCGCCGACGAGCTGGTTGGCCTCGTCGAACCAGCCGATCGACTCGGAGCGCCACTCGGCCTTCACGTCGCCCCAGGACGGCACCTGCATGTGGCTCGCCGAGGCGCGGCTCCTGATGAAGGCGAGGTGCTCCTCGCGGGTGATCGTCCTCAGGCGCAGGCTCATGCTCGGTGCTCCTCGTCGGTCGGGCTGCGGTGGGCCCCGTCTTCTCGGGGTGACCCTATCGTCCGGGGTCCCGTCGGCCTCGGGCACGGCGGCGCCCCCGCCGCGTACCCGTCCGTCTGAAGACAAGTACGCCACGGGGGCGCCCGGGGTTCCTCGGGAGGTGTGGGGCTAACCCCACAGTCCGCCGCGTGCGATGCCGAGGTAGAAGCCGATCGCCGAGGCACCGAGCGTGATCATCAGGACGAAGCGCTCGGCCGTGGTGACGGAGACGTACATCCCGAGCAGGCCGGTGACGATCCCGAACAGGCCGGTCCACGAGGTCAGCAGATGCAGGTTGTGGAAGAACGACGTGATGAAGGAGATCGCGCCCAGGACGGCGGTGAGGCCGACCAGGGTGTTCTCCCGCGGGTGCGGGTGTCCGTCGGTGTTCAGGGTGAGGGCGGGCATGCGGTGGACGGTCTGGGCCATGAGTCCCACCTCCGGAGTGGAGACGAACGGGCGGGAAACCCGTTCCGTCCAGATTGCGGCGGTTGGGCGGGTCTCACAACCCCTATGCGTTTTGTTCGTCCGTCCGGGTGCGGGTAGGGTGTGTCGTCTGCACTGGTGTAGTTGTGCCCCCCTCTGCCCTCTTCCGAGGTGAACGGGGACGGGCACTGTCGGACCCGGCCGCTACGGTGGCCGTGTCGTCACTGCTCCGGTGCCGACGCTGCACAACCCTCCTGCCACGGAGAGACCGTGGCCGCTGAGTCCAAAGGAGGTGGGTTACTCATGCGTCACTACGAGGTGATGGTGATCCTCGACCCCTCGGTCGAGGAGCGCGCCGTTTCCCCCCTGATCGAGAGCTTCATGGCTGTCGTCCGCAACGCGGGTGGCAAGGTCGAGAAGATCGACACCTGGGGTCGCCGCCGTCTGGCCTACGAGATCAACAAGCAGTCCGAGGGCATCTACTCGGTCATCGACCTGCAGGCCACGCCTGAGGTCGTCAAGGAGCTCGACCGCCAGATGGGCCTGAGCGAGTCGGTTCTGCGGACCAAGGTCCTGCGCCCGGACACCCACTGAGCCACCTCTGAGGCCTTCGGGTCTCGGGTAGCTCGCGACCGCTGTTTCACGTGAAACAGCGGTGAACGGACATCTTCCCGAGAGGTCATCACCACCATGGCAGGCGAGACCGTCATCACCCTCGTCGGCAATCTCGTCGACGACCCCGAGCTGCGCTTCACCCCGTCGGGGGCGGCGGTCGCGAAGTTCCGCATCGCGTCCACTCCCCGCACCTTCGACCGCCAGACCAACGAGTGGAAGGACGGCGAGAGCCTCTTCCTCACGTGCAACGTCTGGCGGCAGCCGGCGGAGAACGTCGCCGAGTCGCTCCAGCGCGGCATGCGCGTCATCGTGCAGGGCCGACTGCGCCAGCGGTCTTACGAGACCAAGGAAGGCGAGAAGCGGACGGTCTTCGAGGTCGAGGTCGACGAGGTCGGTCCGAGCCTGCGCTCGGCGACCGCGAAGGTCACCCGGGCCAACCGGTCCGGCGGCCCCCAGGGCGGCGGCTTCGGCGGCGGCCCGCAGGGTGGCGGCCAGGGCGGTGGCTGGGGCGGCGGCAGTGGCGGCCAGCAGGGCGGCGGCTGGGGTGGAAACTCCGGCGGCCAGTCCGGCCCCTCCGACGACCCCTGGGCGTCCAGCGCTCCCTCTGGTGGCAACCAGGGTGGCGGCGGCTGGGGTGCCCCGTCCGGTGGCGGCTTCTCGGAAGAGCCTCCGTTCTAAGAGCTGACAGATTTCGTGCGGCCTGGCCGCGGGCGTCGCGAGACGCCCGCCCGGCCGTGAACCCCAATGGAGCACACAATGGCGAAGCCGCCTGCTCGCAAGCCGAAGAAGAAGGTTTGCGTCTTCTGCAAGGACAAGGTCAACTACGTTGACTACAAGGACACGAACCTGCTGCGGAAGTTCATCTCCGACCGCGGCAAGATCCGTGCCCGCCGGGTCACCGGCAACTGCACCCAGCACCAGCGTGACGTCGCCACGGCCGTGAAGAACAGCCGTGAGATGGCGCTGCTGCCCTACACCAGCACCGCGCGCTAAGAGAGGGTGACCGAACAATGAAGATCATCCTCACCCACGAGGTGCCGGGCCTGGGCTCGGCCGGCGAGGTCGTCGAGGTCAAGGACGGCTACGCCCGCAACTACCTGGTCCCGCGTGGCTACGCCATCCGCTGGACCAAGGGCGGCCAGAAGGACGTCGACGCCATCCGTCGCGCCCGCAAGATCCACGAGATCCAGACCCTCGAGGCCGCCAACGAGGTCAAGGGCAAGCTGGAGGGCGTCCAGGTCAAGCTGGCCGTTCGCTCCGGTGACGCCGGCCGTCTGTTCGGCTCGGTGACCCAGGCCGACGTCGTCGAGGCCATCAAGGCCGCCGGCGGCCCGTCGGTCGACAAGCGCGCCGTCGCGATCGCCTCGCCGATCAAGACCGTGGGCACCCACAAGGTCTCGGTCAAGCTGCACTCGGACGTCCAGGCCAACCTGGACATCGCCGTCGTCGCCGCCTGAGCCACGACCACGCCTCGGTAGCGTCAGCTCCGTAGCAGTGGCCCGAGGGCCGGTCCCCCTTCCCGGGGGGCCGGCCCTCGGGCGTGCTCGGGCGGCGCCGCTCAGCCCCGCTCAGTCCCGCTCAGTCCCGCTCGGCCCCCGCTCAGCTCCGTACGGCGCCGGTGACCAGCCACCGGCCGCCGCGGGCCCGCCAGGCCAGGAAGCCGCCGCGGACCAGCATGAAGAGGTTCATCGCCCACCAGAGCCCGGCCAGCCCGGTGCCGCTGGCCGGCACGGCGAGCGCGGCGGGGGCGAAGACCGCCAGGGTGGCGAGCATCGCCCAGGCCAGGAACGGGCCGTCCCCGGCGCCCATCAGCACGCCGTCCAGGACGTAGACCAGGCCGGAGACCGGCTGGCAGAGCGCGAGCAGCAGCAGGACGGTGTTCAGCTGGTGCTGCACCACCGGGTCCGGGGTGAACAGCGGCACGTACAGCGGCCGGGCGACCACCACCAGCGCGCCCAGCACCACCCCGGCGCCGATGCCCCACTCGATCATCCGCCGGGTGGCGGCCCTGGTGCCCGGGACGTCCCCGGCGCCCAGGTAGCGGCCGATGATGGCCTGGCCGGCGATCGCGATGGCGTCCAGGGCGAAGGCGATGAACATGAAGACCGTCATGGCGATCTGGTGCGCGGCGATCTCGTCGTCGCCGAGCCCGGCGGCCACCGCGGTGGCGATCATCAGCACACCGCGCAGGCTCAGGGTGCGGACCATCAGCGGCCCGCCGGCCCGGGCACTCGCCCGTATCCCGGCCGGGTCCGGCCGCAGCGAGGCCCGCTCCCGGCGGGCGCCGCGGACCACCACGTACACGTAGACGGCGGCCATGCCGGTCTGGGCGATGACGGTGCCCCAGGCCGAGCCGGCCACCCCGAGCCCGGCGCCGTACACCAGGCCGAGGTTCAGCCCGAGGTTGGCGGCGAACCCGGCGACGGCCACGTACAGCGGCGTCCGGGTGTCCTGGAGGCCGCGCAGCACACCGGTGGCGGCCATCACCATGAGGATCGCCGGGATGCCGAGCGCGCTGATCCGCAGGTACGTCACGGCGTACGGGGCGGCCGTCGGCGAGGCGCCGAGCGCGTCGGCCAGCCACGGGGCGAGCAGCAGGGTCAGCGCGACCACCCCGACGGAGAGCGCCAGCGCCAGCCAGATGCCGTCGATGCCCTGCTGGATCGCGGCCCGGCGGTCCCCGGCGCCGATCCGGCGGGCGACCGCGGCGGTGGTGGCGTAGGCGAGGAAGACGAAGACCCCGGTCGCGGTGGTGAGCGCCGCCGAGGCGACGCCGACGCCGGCCAGCTGGGCGGTGCCGAGGTGGCCCACGATCGCCGAGTCGGCCATCAGGAAGAGCGGCTCGGCGACCAGGGCGCCGAAGGCGGGGACGGCGAGGGCGAGGATCTCCCGGTCGTGCCGGCGGCGGTCGGTGGTGAGGGTCATGGGAACCAGGCTACTCATCCACAGGTAAGTGATGCCATGCCATGACACCACTTACTCGCACGAGCGAACGACCGGGCCGTCCATGTGTGTGTCCACCGCCACCCGGCTCCGTGTGAAGAATTTCTCATGCACAGGCCCGGGACGGGGGAAGCGCAGGTCAGCGGGTTGACGGTGGATCGATGGTCTGGTTATCCACAGGGCTTTCCACAGGGGCGTCCACAGGTTTGCGGCAGTTCTCCACAGTCGTGGGCCGCTCGTCCACACCCCCTGTGGATAACCGCCTTGGCTGAAGGCCGTCCGGCGCCTTAGCGTGGGCCCTCCGTCCGACACTCCCACCCGCCTCGGCGTCCGATTTGTCGGTGCGGTGGCATAGAAAATGCGATGGCGCGGAGTCGGGTTCCGCACCGTCCCAGCCACCGGCAAGGCCCGCTCCAACTCGCACCACTCGCTGATCGGGGAACACGCGTGACCGGCCCCCAGTACGACGACCACGACGCTCCGCCGCCGGAGGACGACTGGCAGGGCGCCGACGACCCCTTCCCGGTCGGCGCCTTCGCCGACGCCCCGTTCCCGGACGGCCCCGGCGACCGGCTGCCGGTCTCCCGCGGCCGCGGTGGCGGCCAGGGCCAGGGCGGCGGCTTCCAGAAGGGCGGCAAGGGCGGCCAGGGCGGTTCCGGCGGCTTCCAGCGGGACGGCGGCAAGCGGCGCCAGGGCGGCGACGACGAGCGCGGCGAGGGCGGCCTGGACGGCTTCGAGCGCGTCCCCCCGCAGGACCTCGCGGCCGAGCAGTCCGTCCTCGGCGGCATGCTGCTCTCCAAGGACGCCATCGCCGACGTGGTCGAGGTGCTCAAGCCGGCCGACTACTACCGGCCCGCGCACGAGCTGATCCACGGCGCGATCCTCGACCTGTACGCGCGCGGCGAGCCCGCCGACCCGATCACCGTGGCCGGCGAGCTGACCAAGCGCGGCGAGCTCCAGCGCGTCGGCGGCCCCGGCTACCTGCACACCCTGGTCAACTCCGTCCCCACCGCCGCCAACGCCGAGTACTACGCGCAGATCGTGCACGAGCGCGCGGTGCTGCGCCGGCTGGTCGAGGCCGGCACCCGGATCGCCGGCATGGGCTACGCCGCCGAGGGCGACGTCGACGAGATCGTCAACGCGGCCCAGGCGGAGATCTACGCCGTCACCGAGCAGCGCACCAACGAGGACTACGCGCCGCTCGCCGACATCATGGAGGGCGCCCTCGACGAGATCGAGTCGATCGGCTCCCGCAACGGCCAGATGTCCGGAGTCCCGACCGGCTTCGCCGACTTCGACGCGCTCACCAACGGCCTGCACCCCGGCCAGATGATCGTCATCGCGGCCCGTCCCGCGATGGGCAAGTCCACTCTGGCGCTGGACTTCGCCCGGGCCTGCTCGATCCACAACAAGCTGCCGAGCGTGATCTTCTCGCTCGAAATGGGCCGCAACGAGATCGCCATGCGCCTGCTCTCCGCCGAGGCCCGGGTGGCGCTGCACCACATGCGCTCCGGCTCCATGACGGACGACGACTGGACCCGGGTGGCCCGCCGGATGCCGGACGTCAGCGAGGCGCCGCTGTTCATCGACGACTCCCCGAACCTGTCGATGATGGAGATCCGCGCCAAGTGCCGCCGGCTCAAGCAGCGCAACGACATCAAGCTGATCGTCATCGACTACCTCCAGCTGATGCAGTCCGGCGGCTCCCGCCGGGCCGAGAACCGCCAGCAGGAGGTCTCCGACATGTCGCGAAACCTGAAGCTGCTGGCCAAGGAGCTGGAGGTGCCGGTGATCGCGCTCTCCCAGCTGAACCGTGGTCCCGAGCAGCGCACCGACAAGCGCCCGATGGTCTCCGACCTGCGTGAGTCCGGCTCGATCGAGCAGGACGCCGACATGGTCATCCTGCTCCACCGCGAGGACGCCTACGAGAAGGAGTCCCCGCGCGCGGGCGAGGCCGACCTCATCGTCGCCAAGCACCGTAACGGCCCCACCGCCACCATCACCGTGGCCTTCCAGGGCCACTACTCCCGCTTCGTCGACATGACCCGGGACTAGGGTCCGCCGCTTCCGCGCGGCCGTCAGAGCGTGACGGTCGCCCGGAAGACGGTGGCGCCGGGGCCGGCCAGGCGGGTCGGCGTACCGGTGGCGGGCAGGAAGACGGACTCGCCGCGGGCGAGGTCCAGGACGGTGCCGTCGGCGGCGGTCAGCCGGGCCGCGCCGGCGGTGCAGAGCACGATCTGCGGCGCGCGGCCGTCCAGCCCGCGCTCCCGGCCGTCCAGGACGAACCGGGAGAGCCGGAACTCGTCGATCGGCACGGGGTACAGCTCCTCGCCGGGCGTCCCCTCGACGGTGACCGGCAGCAGCGGCTCCGGCGAGCAGGCGGCGAACTCCACCACCCTGAGCAGTTCGGGCACGTCGATGTGCTTGGGGGTGAGGCCCGCCCGCAGCACGTTGTCCGAGTTGGCCTGGAGCTCGACGCAGAGGCCGTGCAGATAGGCGTGCGGGACGCCGGCGCCCAGGTAGAGCGCCTCGCCGGCGCGCAGCAGGACGTGGTTGAGCAGCAGCCCGGCGATCAGCCCGACGTCCCCGGGGAAGTCCCGGGCGATCCGGGTGTACGGCGCGTACGGCCCGTCCGGGTCCTCGGCGGCGGCCTTGCCGACCGCCTCGGCGGTGTCCCGGACGGCCGCCGCGGCCTCGGGGCCGGACAGCGTGAGGACGGCGGCCAGCGCGCGGCTGAGCGCCTCGGACTCGTCCTCGGCGCCCAGCAGGACGATCACCGGCTCCAGCGCGGGCACCCCGAGACCGGCCAGCAGCGCGGCCGCCTCGGCGGGCCGGCGGAAGCCGCAGAGGCCGTCGAAGTCGCCCAGCGCGCAGATGAGTTCGGGCTTGTGGTTGGCGTCCCGGTAGTTCCGGTGCGGGGCGTCCAGCGGGATCCCCAGGGCGTTCTCGGCGGCGTACCCGGCGCGGGCCTGGTCGAGCGAGGGATGCGCCTGGATGGAGATCGGGATGCCCGGGGCGAGGATCTTGAGCAGGAAGGGCAGGGCGGGGCCGAACCGGGCCACCGAGGCGGCGCCCAGCTCGCCCTCGGGGTCGGCGGCGATCAGCTCGTCCAGCCGGCGCGGCCCGTCGCCCCGGTCCGCCCGGGAGGGGTCCCCGGGGTGCGCGCCCATCCACAGCTCGGCCTGCGGTTCGCCGGTCGGCTCCTGCCCGAGCAGTGCGGGGAGCGCGGTGACCGAACCCCAGGCGTACGGGCGGACGGTGTTGACGAGCTTGTCCATGGGCGCTGTCCTGCTCCTTGCTGCAGTGGCTGGTGGGCCTCGCCGCCGTCAGGCGGCCGCGGGCGGGGGCGGACGGGTTCGGGCATCCGGGCAAAGGCCGGGCATCGACCCTAGCCGACCTGCACCTCCGCCGGGGAAACGGCGGGCGCCGGCCGGGAGTGCCTCGGGAGGAAGGTCGGTCCGAGGGCGCGGTAGTAGGATGCCAGGACCCAGTGTTTTCCACGGTGTCGTCCGGGCCGGCGGGGTGCCGGCCGGGACTGTGTCTTCCGATGAGTGCGGGCAATGGTGACCGGCACGTCCCGCCACCGGCCGAGAGGTTAGTACGTGACCGTCAACCAGCAGGGTTTTGCCGATCTCGGCCGGGTGCTGGTGATCATCCCCACCTACAACGAGGCGGAGAACGTCGAGCGCATCGTCGGCCGGGTGCGTACCGCCGTCCCCGAGGTGCACGTCCTCGTCGCCGACGACAACAGCCCGGACGGGACCGGCGAGCTGGCCGACAAGCTGGCCGCCGAGGACCCCCAGGTGCACGTGATGCACCGCAAGGGCAAGGAGGGGCTGGGCGCGGCCTACCTGGCCGGCTTCCGCTGGGGCATCGACGAGGGCTACGACGTGCTCGTCGAGATGGACGCCGACGGCTCCCACCGCCCCGAGGAGCTGGGCCGGCTGCTCACCGCGCTGCGCGGCGCCGACCTGGTGCTGGGCTCGCGCTGGGTCCCCGGCGGCCGGGTGGTGAACTGGCCGAAGTCCCGGCTGCTGCTCTCGCGCGGCGGCTCGACCTACTCGCGGCTGATGCTGGGCGTGCCGATCCGGGACGTCACCGGCGGCTACCGGGCGTTCCGCAAGGAGACCCTGCTCGGCCTGGGCATGGACCAGGTCGCCTCGGCCGGCTACTGCTTCCAGGTCGACCTGGCCTGGCGGACGGTGAAGGCCGGCTTCAAGGTCGCCGAGGTGCCGATCACGTTCGTCGAGCGGGAGCTGGGTGCGTCCAAGATGAGCAAGAACATCGTCGCCGAGGCGCTCTGGCGGGTCACCGCCTGGGGCGTCGCCGACCGCGTCGGCAAGCTGACCGGCCGCAAGGGCTGACCTCCACCGCGCTGCGTCACCGCCCGGACACGTGATCGGGAAGGCGCGCCCCCGCCGGGCGCGCCTTCCGTGTTTTCCGCGCGCCGTGCTCCCATGCTGTAGGGCGCGGAACCGCCGAACCAGAGGGAGCAGCCAGTGACGTCGTCGCCGTCCGAGGAGTCCGAGGAGCACGCCGGCGCGGACCCGGTCGACGCGGCGCCCGCCGCCGGGGCGCCGGTCCGGCCGCTGGAGGTCGACGTCTTCACCGGCCCCGAGTCGGCCTTCTTCGCCACCTCCACGCTGATCCTCGGCGAGCACACCGCGATCCTGGTCGACGCCCAGCTCACCCGCAGCGCCGGCCGCGAGCTGGCCGAGTGGGTGGCGGGCAAGGGCCGCCGGCTGCTCGCCATCGTGATCACCCACCAGCACCCCGACCACTACTTCGGTGCCGAGGAGGTGCTGCGGCTGTTCCCCGAGGCGCAGCTGCTGGCCGCGCCGCCGGTGGTCGACGGCATCCTGCGCACCGCCGCCGCGAAGGTCGCCCAGTGGAAGCCGGTGTTCGGCGACGACATCCCGGACCACCCGTTGGTCCCGGCCCCGCTGCTGCCGCAGCCGCTGATGATCGACCGCCAGGTGATCCCGGTGCTGCTGCTCGGGCAGGGCGACTGCGGCGGTTCCACGGTGGTGCACGTACCGAGCGTCCGCACCGTGGTGGCCGGCGACTTCGCGTACAACGGCACCCACGTCTGGACCGCCGACACGACGCCGGAGCAGCGCACCGAGTGGGTCCGCAACCTGGGCCGGATCGCCGAGCTGGGCGTGGACCGGGTGATCGCCGGGCACCGGGCGCCCGACCAGGGCCACGACGCGGGCCGGGTGCTGGCGTTCACGGGGGAGTACCTGCAGGACTTCGACCGGCTGCTGGCCGAGCACCCGGACGACGCGGAGGCGCTGGTCGCGGCGGTGAACCAGCGGTACGGGGAGCTGACGCTGCCGGCCTTGCTGGAGCTGAGCGCCGCCGCCAACACCGCCGCCGCCACCACCGACACCGTCGAGGCATCGGACGCGGGGCCGGCCGACGCGGACAACGCCACCGACGACGCGGACAACGCCGCCGACGAGGCGGCCGCCGGTCCGGAGCCCGGGGCGGGCGGGGCCACCGCCTGACTCCCGCGGCGGATACTTGGCGGCATGACGCCGTACGACGTGATCGTCCCGGCCGGGGGCGCCGCCCGGCGGCTCGGCGGGGCCGACAAGCCCGGCCTGACCGTCGGTGGGACCACCCTGCTGGACCGGGTGCTCGCCGCCTGCGCGGGCGCCCGGACCACGGTGGTGGTCGGACCCGCCCGGCCCACCGCCAGGACCGGGATCCGGTGGACCCGCGAGCGCCCGCCCGGCGGCGGGCCGGTGGCCGCCGTCGCCGCCGGCCTCGCCGAGGTGACCGCCGACCTGGTGCTGCTGTTCGCCGCCGACCTGCCGTTCCTCGACCGGCGGACCGTGCGGCGACTGGTCACCGCCCTCGACGGGGCCGGTCCGGACACCGCGGCGGCCGTCCTGGTCGACGCCGCCGGCCACGACCAGCCGCTCGCCGCCGCCTACCGCACCGCCGCCCTGCGTGCCGCCCTGGCCGCAGCCGGCGACCCCGCCGGGCTCCCGCTGCGCCGGCTGACCGGCTCCCTGCCGACCCTCCGGCTGGCCGACACCGACGACGTCGGTCACGACTGCGACACCTGGGAGGACCTGGAACGGGCCCGCGAGCGCGACGGCGCCCGGGACTGAATCCGCGCCCGGCCGGCCCGCTCACGGCGGCCGCACCACGACGTGAGCGAAACGACGCGCGCCGCTCACCGGACAAACATCCCGGAGAAACCGCCGATCGGGCAGCATGTTCGCATGGAGCGCACGCTGGATGACTGGATCGCCGAGGTCCGTGCCGAGCTGGACATCGACCTGGACGTCGATGTCCGAGGCCTGCTCGACCTGGCCCGGGTGGTCGCGCACGGGGTGGACCGGCCGGCCGCCCCGCTGACCGCCTTCCTGATCGGCTACGCCGCCGCGCGGCGCGGCGGCGGCCCGGAGGCGGTCGCCGAGGCGTCCCGGCGCACCGCCGCGCTCGCCGAGCGCTGGGCGGCGGCCCGGGCCGACGACACGGGGCAGCCGTGAGGGTGATGGCGGAGCGCGCCGCGCCCGCCCCGGTCGGCCCGGTCCGCTGGGCGGAGGCCCGGGAGGCCGCCCGCCGGGCCGGCCGCCCCGCGCTGCCGCCGCTGAGCCTGCCGCTGGACGGCGCGCTCGGCCGCACCCTGGCCGAACCGCTCACCGCGCTCACCGACCTGCCGGCCTTCGACACCTCGGCGATGGACGGCTGGGCGGTCGCCGGCCCCGGCCCGTGGCGGGTGACCGGCCGGCTGCTCGCCGGGCGCCCCGCCGACGGCCCGCTGGCCGACGGCGCCGCCGTCGAGATCGCCACCGGCGCCCAACTGCCGCCCGGCGCCACCGCCGTGCTCCGCCGGGAGCACGGCGAGCCGGGCGGAGCGCTGCTGTCCGAGCGCACCCCCGGCGCGCTCACCACCGGCCAGGACGTCCGGCCGCGCGGCCAGGAGTGCCGGCGCGGCGAGGCGCTGCTGCCGGCCGGCACCGTGGTCGGCCCGGCGGTGCTCGGCCTGGCCGCCGCCTGTGGCCACGACCGGCTGGCCGTCCGCCGCGCCCCGGTGGTGGAGCTGCTGGTGCTCGGCGACGAACTGCTCGGCTCCGGTCTGCCCGGGCCCGGCCTGGTCCGGGACGCGCTCGGCCCGCTGCTGCCGCCGTGGCTGCGCGCGGCCGGTGCCGAGACCGGCGAACCGCGCGCCGTCCGCGACGACTTCGGCCTGCTCCTGGACGCCCTGCGGCACTCCGCCGCCGAGGTGGTGGTCACCACCGGCGGAACGGCGGCCGGCCCGGTGGACTTCCTGCACCGGGCGCTCGCCGAAGCCGGCGCCCGGCTGCTGGTGGACGGGGTCGCCGTCCGCCCCGGCCACCCGATGCTGCTGGCCGAACTCCCCGACGGGCGGCACCTGGTGGGCCTGCCCGGCAACCCGCTGGCCGCGGTCGCCGGCACCGTGACGCTCGCCCTGCCGCTGCTGCACGCGCTGGCCGGCCGGGGCGACGGCGAGCCGGTGCTGGCCGTCGCCGACCGACCGCTGCCCGGCCACCCGGCCGACACCCGGCTGCTGCCGGTCCGCCGGACCGCCCGCGGGGTGGTCCGGCTTCCCCACGCCGGCCCGGCGATGCTCCGCGGCCTGGCCCTGGCCGAGGCGCTCGCGGTGGTGCCGCCGGGCGGCGCGGCGGCCGGTGACGAGATCGAACTGCTGGAGGCCCCGTGAGTGTCCGACGCGTCCGCGAGCGGCTGTCCGGACCGGTCACCCCCGGCACCGAGCCCTGGGCCGACTCCGGGATCGTGCTGCCCGCCCGCCGCACCGCCCCGGCGGTGCGGCAGGTCGGCTCCCGGCTGCTGCTGGCGCTGGCCGTCCTGGTGGCCACCACGGTGATCGTCTGGCTGGACCGCGACGGCTACAACGACAACGCCGGCGGCGGGCTCAGCTTCCTGGACTCGGCGTACTACGCCACCGTGACGCTCTCCACCACCGGGTACGGGGACATCACCCCGTTCAGCGACAGCGCCCGGCTCACCAACATCTTCGTGGTCACTCCGCTGCGGGTGCTCTTCCTGATCATCCTGGTCGGCACCACCCTCGAAGTGCTCACCGAACGCACCCGTCAGCAGTGGCGGTTGAACCGCTGGAGGTCCACCGTGCGCGAGCACACCGTCGTGATCGGCTTCGGCACCAAGGGCCGCAGCGCCATCGACACCCTGCTCGGGCAGGGGGCTCGCAAGGACGAGATCGTGGTGGTCGACCCGCAGCGCAAGGTGGTCGACCAGGCCGCCCAGCAGGGTCTGGTCGGCGTGGTCGGCGACGCCACCCGGACCGACACCCTGCTGCGCGCCGGACTGCCCACCGCCGCCCGGGTGGTGGTCGCGCCGGAGCGCGACGACACCGCCGCGCTGATCACCCTGACCGCCCGCCAGCTGACCCGCTCGGCGACCATCGTGGCGGCGGTGCGGGAGGACGAGAACGCCCCGCTGCTGCGGCAGAGCGGTGCCGACGTGGTGGTCACCAGCTCCAGCTCGGCGGGCCGGCTGCTCGGCATGTCGATGCTCAGCCCGCACGCCGGCGCGGTGATGGAGGACCTGCTCACCTACGGCAACGGCCTGGACGTGGTCGAGCGCCCGGTCACCCGGGCCGAGGCCGGGCACAACCCGCGCGAACTCGACGACCTGGTGGTGGCGGTGGTGCGCGGCCGGCGGGTGATCAACTACACCGAGGAGGAGGCGCAGACGCTCCAGCTCACCGACCGGGTGATCGTCATCAAGTCGGCGGAAGGCGCGTAGGGTTCCTGGCATGACCGGTCAACCGCAGCTCCCGTTCGGCACGTTCGACTTCTCCGCCCCCGCGCTGGAGGTGGCCGACCGGCTGGTCGCCCCGGTGGCCGACGCGCTGAAGAACTGGGACGACCGGGAGGCCGCCCGGTCCGTGCTGTACGTCGAGACCGATCCGGAGAAGGCCGACACCGCGGTCTTCTGCGAGACCTACGGCGTGCCGCTCGACGCCTCGGCGAACTGCGTGGTGGTCGCCGCCAAGCGCGGTGGGGAGACCACCCTGGCCGCCTGCCTGGCGCTGGCCACCACCCGGGTCGACGTCAACCGGACGGTCCGCAAGCACCTGGAGGCCCGCAAGGCCTCGTTCGCGCCGATGGACACCGCCGTCGAGGCGACCGGCATGGAGTACGGCGGCATCACCCCGGTCGGCCTGCCGGCCGGCTGGCCGCTGCTGGTCGACGAGGCGGTGGCCGCGGCCCCGTTCGTCCTGGTCGGCAGCGGGCGGCGGCGGGGCAAGCTGATCCTGCCGGGCCGGGTGGCGGCCGCGCTGCCCGGCGCCGTCCTGCTCCCCGACCTGGCCGGCTGACGGGGCGGGTCGCCCGCCCGCCGGGCGGGCGGCGCGCAGTAGCGTCGGGCCATGCATGCGATGACGATTCCTGAACCCGGCGGGCCCGAGGCGCTGGTCTGGGCGGAGGTGCCGGACCCGGTGCCCGGGGAGGGCGAGGTCCTGGTCGAGGTAGCCGCCACCGCCGTCAACCGCGCCGACCTGCTGCAGCGGCAGGGCTTCTACGACCCGCCGCCCGGCAGCCCGCGCTACCCCGGCCTGGAGTGCGCGGGCCGGATCGCCGCGCTGGGCCCCGGGGTGTCCGGCTGGGCGGTCGGCGACGAGGTCTGCGCGCTGCTGGTCGGCGGCGGCTACGCGGAGCGGGTCGCGGTGCCGGTCGGCCAGCTGCTGCCGGTGCCGGCGGGGCTGACCCCGGAGCAGGCCGCCGCGCTGCCCGAGGTGGTCTGCACGGTGTGGTCCAACGTCTTCCTCACCGCGCACCTGCGGCCGGGCGAGACGGTGCTGGTGCACGGCGGGGCCAGCGGCATCGGGACGATGGCGATCCAGCTGGCCAAGGCGGTCGGCGCCCGGGTGGCGGTGACCGCGGGCGGCCCGGAGAAGCTGGCCCGCTGCGCGGAGCTGGGCGCCGACGTGCTGATCGACTACCGGGCGCAGGACTTCGTCGAGGTGCTCCGGGAGGCCACCGGCGGCGCCGGGGCGGACGTGATCCTGGACATCATGGGCGCCAAGTACCTGCAGCGGAACGTGGACGCCCTGGCGGTCAACGGACGGCTGGTGATCATCGGGCTGCAGGGCGGGGTGAACGGTGAGCTGAACCTCAACACCCTGCTGCGCAAGCGCGGCGCGGTGATCGCGACCAATCTGCGCGGGCGGCCGCTGGCGGAGAAGTCGGCGATCGTGGCGGCGGTGCGCGAGCACGTCTGGCCGCTGGTCGCCTCCGGGGTGGTGAAGCCGGTGGTCGACCGGGTGCTGCCGCTGGCCGAGGCCGCCGAGGCGCACCGGGTACTGGAGTCCGGCGCGCAGGTCGGCAAGGTGGTGCTGCGGGCCTGAGCCCGCCGGCGGGCGGCGGCGCGGAGGCGTGGCGGCGGCGTGGCGGGGTGGCGGGTCGGTGGGATCCGTGCTCCGCCGGTCAGGTCCGCCCGACATGCCTGGAATGTCGGACTGTGTGAGTCTGGACGGGAGCTGTCCCGCCGCCGACCCCGCCCCGCGCGGTCGGCCGTCGCGGAAGGACCTCGACCGTGCCCGCACCTTCGTTCGCGTTCCTCGGGCCGCTGCCCGCAGCACCGCCGCCGTCCCCCTCCCGCCGTGCCGGGCGGTGTGCGCGCCGGCTGCTGGTGGTGGCGGCGCTCGGTCTCGCCGTGCCGCTGGCCGTCGCTCCGGCGGCGGTGGCCGCGTCGACCGGCCCGGCCGGTTCCCTCGGTACCGCTCCGGTGCCGGTGGTCTCGCCGGTGCCGGTCGTCCCGGCGGCTCCGTCGGCCGGGCCGTCCGCCCCGCCCGAGCCGTCCCCTTCCCCGGAGGCGTCCGCCGGGTCCTCCTCGGCCGCCGCCTCCAGCACGGCCACTGAGTCCACCATGTCCACCGCCTCCAGCACGTCCGCCACCTCCGCCACGTCCGCCACGTCCAGCATGTCCGGCGTCGTCGGCACGGCCGCCGCCGCGCCGGCGCCGCCCGGCGCGCCCGGGTGGCAGCGGACCGGGCACCTGCGCCCCGGCGTCTCCTGGGCCGGGTGGGAGCAGCGCCGGCAGCGGCACCGCCCCGCGTCGGCACCCGAGCAGACGCCGGAGCAGGCACCGGAGCGAGCACCTGAGCAGGCCCCCGGGCAGGCCGCCGAGCAGAGCCCGGAACAGCCGCCCGGGCGGACGCCGGAGCAGCCCGCCGACACCGGGACGGACCCCGCCGCGGACACCCGGGCCCCGGCCGGACCCGCCGACGACGCGGACGGCGCGGACGGCGGGACGCTGGCGCTCGGCCGCCCCGGGTCGCAGAGCGTGGCCGCCGGCCCCGTCCCCGTCGTCCTGCCCACCCGGTGGGACGACGCCTCCACCCGCCAGCTCCCGCTCGGCGCCGGCCTCGGCCTGATCGGCTGCGGACTGGGCCTGATCGGCCTCCGGCTGCGCCGCGGCTGACCGCGCGCCCCCGCGCGCGGGCCGGGCGGGGGCGGCGGCAGGCGACGGGCGCCGCGTCCACCGCCACCGGGGAGGCGGAGCGCCCAGGTACCCGGGCGGACTGAGTATCCGTACGGATACCGGCGCCCGCCCCGGGGGCGTAGCGTCGTGCCCGGGTGGCCGGGGGCCTCCACCCCGGCAACCCCAGTGAGGGAGAATGTGGTTCATGACGAATCCGATGAACGAGCGCTCGTCGCAGGAGTTCCACCAGGCCATGGGCGGGCAGTCGCAGGACGGCCAGAAGGTGCTGATCGTCGGACCGGACGGGCTGCCGGTGGGCCAGGGGACGGTCGGTCTGGGCGGGGTCGACGACGGGGACGGCCCGCGTGAACTGCCGGTGACCGAGATGGTCGAGCAGCCGGCCAAGGTCATGCGGATCGGCAGCATGATCAAGCAGCTGCTGGAGGAGGTCCGGGCGGCTCCTCTCGACGAGGCCAGCCGGGCCCGGCTGAAGGACATCCACGCCAGCTCCATCAAGGAGCTGGAACTCGGGCTGGCCCCCGAGCTGGTCGCCGAGCTGGAGCGGCTGTCGCTGCCGTTCACCGAGGACTCGATCCCGACCGAGGCCGAGCTGCGGATCGCGCAGGCGCAGTTGGTGGGCTGGCTGGAGGGACTGTTCCACGGCATCCAGACCGCGCTGTTCGCCCAGCAGATGGCGGCGAGGGCGCAGCTGGAGCAGATGCGCCGGGCGCTGCCGCCCGGCCTGCACGGCGGCGAGCCGGAGGGCGACGAGCCGGGCGAGGGCCGCGGCATCCGCTCCGGCCCGTACCTGTAGGCCGTATCCGCACTTCCACGGTCCCGTCGGGGCCGTGGGGCACCGGGCGCGACGGGGCGTCCCGGTGCCGTACGCACTACCGGCCGGTACCCGGTCGCGACCTGGACACAGTGTCGGCCCTGGACCGGTCGGCGTCGTCGCGAGCCGATACCCTGGGCCCCTGTCGCAGGCCGGGCGAGCGCCGCGACAGGGGTCGGGCAGGCCAGCGGGCCGGGCCCGCACACGCACGGACGAGACCGAACGTCACGGTCGCGGCGGCAGGGCCGCGCCGAGGGGGAGCAGAGGACCATGAGCGAGCACGGCAACGCGGCGGTCGAGGGCTACTCCCTGGGAAACGGGCGGTACGTGCTGCAGCGGGTGCTGGGCGAAGGCGGCATGGCCTCGGTGCACCTCGCGTACGACAGCGTGCTGGACCGGTCGGTGGCGCTCAAGAGCATGCACGCCGAGCTGGGCCGGGACGCCTCGTTCAAGGAGCGGTTCCGCCGTGAGGCGCAGGCCGTGGCCAAGCTGGAGCACGGCAACATCGTCCGGGTCTACGACAGCGGCGAGGACATCGCGCCCGACGGCTCCAGCACGCCGTACATCGTGATGGAGCTGATCGACGGCAAGGGCCTGCGGGACGCGATCAACGAGGCGGCCGCCCAGCACGGCGCGATGCCGACCGAGGAGGCGCTGCGGGTCACCGTCGGGGTGCTGAACGCGCTGGAGGCCTCCCACGACCGCGGTCTGGTGCACCGCGACATCAAGCCCGGCAACGTCATGTTCGACCGCAAGGGCGTCGTCAAGGTCATGGACTTCGGCATCGCCCGCGCGCTGGAGACCGGGGTCACCTCGATGACCCAGACCGGCATGGTGGTCGGCACCCCGCAGTACCTCTCGCCCGAGCAGGCGCTGGGCAAGCCGGTGGACGCCCGCTCCGACCTCTACTCGGTCGGCGTGATGCTCTTCGAGATGCTCACCGGCCGGCTGGTCTTCGACGGCGACTCGGCCTTCTCGATCGCCTACAAGCACGTCCAGGAGGAGCCGCCGGCGCCCTCCACGCTCAACCCGCGGCTCAGCCCGGCGGTCGACGAGTTCGTGGCCACGGCGCTGCGCAAGGACCCGGCGCACCGCTTCCCGAGCGCGGCGGCGATGCGCGAGGAGGCGGAGCGGCTGATCGGCGCGGCCAAGGGCGGCGGCAGCCCGCTGGCGGCCAGCAACCCGCTGGTGATCACCGACGGGCCGCGCTCGGTGCACGCGGCGCCGCAGGCCCCGCAGACGCCGACGCCGTTCCCGCAGCCCCAGCCCCAGCCCCAGCCGTTCCAGACCCCGCCGCCGGCCTTCCAGGCGCCGCGGACCCCGCAGCCGTTCGCCGCGCCGCAGCCGCAGCCGTTCCAGACGCCGCCGGCCTTCCAGCCCCCGCACACCCCGCAGCCGCAGTTCCTCCACCAGCAGGGGGCGCAGCAGGCGCACACCCCGCCGCCGCACCCGATGCCGGCGCCGCCGTTCCAGCCGGCCCCGGCGTCGAACAGCGGCGGCTGCTCGACCGCGCTGGTGATCGTCGGCATCATCGTCGGCGTGATCGTGCTGGCGGTCATCATCATCGCGATCGTGGTCAACCGGGCCGAGCGGGACACCACGTCCGGTCCCAGCTCGCGCGTCTCGGGCCAGGTCGCCACCGTCCTGCGGCTGGACGGTCCGGCTGACCGGAATGGCCTGCTCTGACGCGTTCCGTCCGGATCGCGCGTGGCACGGGGGTCGGTCGGAGGCGGTAGCGTTCGGGGATACGAGCGACAGGGCACCGCGATCCGAGCGAAGGCCCGGGGCGAGGAGCGATGGCACAGACGCAGCATCCGGACGACGACGGGGCCTGGGCGACCGGTCCGGCCGGCGGGGCCTCCAGGACGCCCGAGCCCGGTAGCGACGCCGCCACGACCGCCCTCCCGCCGTACGGGGGCCCGCAGACGCCCGGCCGGGGCACCGCGGCTCCGCTCGGCACGGTCGGCGACGGCCGCTACCGGCTGACCCACCGGCTCGGCCGGGGCGGCATGGCCGAGGTGCTGGCCGCCCAGGACGTCCGGCTCGGCCGGACCGTGGCGGTGAAGCTGCTCCGCGGTGAGCTGGCGCAGGACGAGATCGCCCGGCTGCGCTTCACCAGGGAGGCGCACGCCGTCGCGGCGCTCAACCACCACGCGATCGTCTCGGTGTACGACACCGGCGAGGAGTACGTCGGCGAGGAGTCGACGCCGTACATCGTGATGGAGCTGGTCGAGGGCCGGACCGTCCGCGAGCTGCTGGTGGACGAGGCGGAGCCGCCGGTCGACCAGGCGCTGATCATCATCGCCGGGGTGCTGGAGGCGCTGTCCTACAGCCACCGGCACGGCATCGTGCACCGCGACATCAAGCCGGCCAACGTGATCATCACGAACAACGGCGCGGTCAAGGTGATGGACTTCGGCATCGCCCGGGCGCTCACCGGCACGGCCTCGACGATGACCCAGACCGGCATGGTCATGGGCACCCCGCAGTACCTCTCGCCGGAGCAGGCGCTGGGCAAGCCGGTCGACCACCGCTCCGACCTGTACGCGGCCGGCTGCATGCTGTACGAACTGCTGACGCTGCGCCCGCCGTTCACCGGTGACACCCCGCTGTCGGTGGTCTACCAGCACGTGCAGGACAACCCGGTGCCGCCCTCGCAGGCCAATCCGCGGGTGCCGGCCGGGCTGGACCCGCTGGTGCTGCGCTCGCTGGCGAAGAACCCGGACGACCGGTTCCAGGACGCCGACGAGTTCCGCGCGCACATCGAGCACGCGCTGCGCGAGCTGACCGGCGGTACCGGCGGCTGGGCCATCGGCGCCCCGGTCGGGCCGGCCGGCGGGCCGGGCCACAGCGGTGCGCTGCCGGCGGTCGGCACGGACGAGACGGCGGTGCTCGGGGCCGGGGTCCCGGGCGACCCGACGACGGTGCTGCCCTACCAGGTGCCGGGCGGCCCGCACACGCCGTCCTCGCCCTACCCGGCGGCCGGCGGGCCGTACGGGGGCGGCGGCGACTCCGGTGACGGGCACGGCGACGGCCACGGGCGCGGTCCCGCCCGGCGCGGGCCGTGGCGCCTGGTGGCCGGCATCGTGGCGGTGATCGTCGCGGCCAGTGCCGGTATCGCGCTGGCGCTCAGCGGCGGCGACGACGGCCCGGACGGGAAGCAGGGCGACATCACTCCGTCGACCGGGGTGGTGTCGACGGCGCCGGAGACCACCACGCCCAGCTCCGGTTCGACCGCGACCTCGGGCCCGACCGGCCAGAACAGCCGGCGTCCGCAGCAGCCGACCGACAACGGCAACAACAACGGCGGCAACCAGAACCAGCAGCCGAGCCAGCAGACCGGCAAGCACAACACACCGAGTCCGACGACGACGCCGACCACCACCGGCAGCAAGGCGCCGACGCCGTCCTCGACGGCGTCCGGGGCGACCACCGCACCGTCGACCGGCACCCCGACCACGGGGACGGGCGGCGGCGCGACGACGCCCCCGGCCACGGCTCCGGCGACCAACAACCCGCCGCCGACCGGGGGCGGCAACACCTCGCCGACGCAGCCGGCGGGCGGCGGTGCCAACTCGCCGAAGCCGCCGGTGCAGCCGACCACCCAGCCGCCGGCGGCCGGGGGCTGATCCGCCGGGTCAGTTGGCGAAGGCGTCCAGGACCTGCTCGTACTCCTGGCACCACCACGCCAGCTGGCCCGCCGAGGCGGGGTAGAGCGGGTCGGCCCGGTGGTCGGCCCGCTGGTAGCGCCACTGGAGCATCCAGAAGTCGTTCAGCCGCTCCCACCAGACCCGGTGCGCGGCGGCGGCCAGGTGCTCGGCGGTGGCGGCGCCGGTGGCCCGGTAGGACTGCGACCAGTGCCGGACCCGGACGAGGTCCAGCACCCCGGTGACCCGGTCGTTGAAGAGCAGGGTGGCCGCGCGGACCGCCTCCTCGGCGCGCGGCTGCGGCCCGAGCTTGTCCCAGTCCAGGACGGCCGCGATCCGCTCGCCGCTGTGCAGCAGGTTGAGCCCGTGGAAGTCGCCGTGGGTCCAGCCGGTGGGCGGGGCGGCCTGGGGGAGCGGCCGGCGGTGGGCGTGCTCGGCGAGCAGCTCCAGCCGTTCGGTCAGCCGACGCTCGACCAGGGCGTCCAGCTCGCCGTGCGGCTGGTGCTCGCGGGCCCGGCGGCGCAGCTCGCGGGCGAGCGCGGAGCTGTCGCGCGGGTCGGCGCTGCGGTAGCCGGAGGGTTGTGCGACGGGCGCGCAGACGTCGTCGAGCGCGCCGTGCAGCCGGCCGAGCAGCGCGCCCAGCTCGGCGCACCGCGACAGGGCCAGTTCGGTGCCGTGCCGGTGCCGGCCGTCCACCCAGGGGAAGAGCGCGAACAGCCGGCCGCCGAACGCGGCGATCGTGGTGGTCCGCCCGGAGAGGGCCAGCGGCGGCGCGACGGGCAGGCCGAGGGCGGCGAGCGCGTCCATCGCGCGGTGGTGGGCGCCGACGGCCTCGCGGCTGGCGGTCGCGGCGTCGACGTAGCACTTCAGGAAGTATCCGCCGGCCTCGGTGGTGATCCGGTAGCCGCGGTTCAGCAGGCCTTCGGCGACGGGTTCGGCGGTGAGCAGGCGACCCACCCGGTAGCGGCGCAGGACCTCGGCGAGCGCGGCGTGGGGGACGGGCGGGCTGAGGGTTCCTATCGGGGGAGCGGTGAGGTCGGGACGGGCTGGTGCAAGGGCAAGGGTCTGGCTGAAAGTCACAGCCAGAGGTTAGGACCTCTCGGCGGGGGTCCTTGACAGTTCGTCACTTCTGTGCATCCGCCCTATCCGTGCTGGTGGTCCGCCTGGTGCCGGGCGACGAACGCGGCCGCCTGGGTCCGGCGCTCCATCCCCATCTTCGCGAGCAGACTGGAGACGTAGTTCTTCACCGTCTTTTCGGCGAGGTGCAGCTCGTTGCCGATCTGACGATTGGTCATCCCTTCGCCGATCAGGTCCAGGATGCGGCGCTCCTGCTTGGTGAGCTGGGCGAGCCGCTCGTCCTCCTTCTCGCCGCCGTCCCGCAGCCGGGCCAGCACCCGGCTGGTGGCGACCGGGTCGAGCAGCGAGCGGCCGGCCGCGACGTCCCGGACGGCGGTGATCAGGTCGGTGCCGCGGATGGCCTTCAGCACGTAGCCGGAGGCGCCCGCCATGATCGAGTCGAACAGCGCCTCGTCGTCCGAGAACGAGGTGAGCATCAGGCACTTGATCTCCGGCAGCCGGGAACGGATCTCCCGGCAGACCTCGACCCCGTTGCCGTCCGGCAGCCGGACGTCCAGGACCGCGACGTCGGGGTGGACGGCCGGGATCCTGGTCAGCGCCTCGGCGGCGGTGCCGGCCTCCCCGACCACCTCGATGTCGTCCTCGACCGAGAGGAGTTCATGGACGCCCCTGCGGACCACCTCGTGGTCGTCGAGGAGGAATACCCGGATTTGTCCCTTATCAGTCACGCGCAAAGCCTCCCATATCACCCTACGAAAGACCTCTCGCCCGCACCGGACCGGGGTCACGATCCGGCCAGAGCGGGAGAAACCGATGCCGGTAACCCCCTTACGCAGGAGCCGTCGCCCGGATAACGTGCGCAGGTGTCCTGAAGGCGACCGAATTGAGAGCTCCGCCACACCCGCATTTGTGGATCCCGAACAAGTAGGACGTCCTAGCGCAGACGCGCCAAGGGCGGACGCTGGGTAACGTTCTCGTGAGGGACGCCGTCGGAACAGGATCACCACCTGCCCCGCAGATGGCAGCGCACACCCACGCGCGCCCCGCGAGGCGGTGACCGGACCGGTCACCGGCGACCCCGGGCGGCCGGACAGACCGAGGAGTGAACGTGACCGTCAAAAGCACGGCGAGGGCTCGCAAGAAGGCGGCCCCCGGCGTCCGTGACACCCTCCGCGCCACGGGTAAGGACGCCCAGCCGGAGCTCGTGCAGCTGCTCACCCCGGAAGGCGAGCGGGTCGAGCACCCGGACTTCCCGCTCACGGTGGAGCCGGACGAGCTTCGAGCCCTCTACCGTGACCTGGTGCTGGTGCGCCGGTTCGACGCGGAGGCCACCTCCCTGCAGCGCCAGGGCGAGCTGGGCCTGTGGGCCTCGCTGCTCGGCCAGGAGGCGGCCCAGGTCGGCTCCGGCCGCGCGCTGCGGCCCGGCGACTACGCCTTCCCCACCTACCGCGAGCACGGCGTCGCCTGGTGCCGCGACGTCGATCCGCTGAACCTGCTCGGCATGTTCCGCGGCGTGAACCACGGCGGCTGGGACCCGAACGAGAAGAACTTCCACCTCTACACCATCGTGATCGGCGCGCAGACCCTGCACGCCACCGGCTACGCGATGGGCATCACCAAGGACGGCACCGACGACGCGGTGATCGCGTACTTCGGCGACGGCGCGTCCAGCCAGGGCGACGTCAGCGAGGCCTTCACCTTCGCCTCGGTCTACAACGCCCCGGTGGTGTTCTTCTGCCAGAACAACCAGTGGGCGATCTCCGAGCCCACCACCACCCAGACCAGGATCCCGCTGTACCGCCGCGCCTCCGGCTTCGGCTTCCCGGGCGTGCGGGTCGACGGCAACGACGTGCTGGCCTGCCTCGCGGTGACCCGCTGGGCCCTGGAGCACGCCCGCAGCGGCAACGGCCCGGTGCTGGTCGAGGCGTTCACCTACCGGATGGGCGCGCACACCACCTCCGACGACCCGACCCGCTACCGGCTCGCCGAGGAGACCGAGGCCTGGAAGGCCAAGGACCCGATCACCCGGCTGCGCGCCCTCCTGGAGAAGGAGGGCCTGGCCGACGAGGCCTTCTTCGCCTCGATCGACGCCGAGAGCGAGCAGCTCGGGCTGCGGGTGCGCGAGGGTGTGCGCGGCATGCCGGACCCGGACCCCACCCTGATCTTCGACCACGTCTACGCCGAGCCGCACGCGCTGGTCGATGAGGAACGGGCCGGGTACGTCGAGTACGCGGCCTCCTTCGAGGCGGGGGAGAACCTCTGATGGCCGGTCAGCTCAGCATCGCCAAGGCGCTCAACGGCGCTCTGCGCAAGTCGCTGGAGAACGACCCGAAGACCGTCCTGATGGGCGAGGACATCGGCAAGCTCGGCGGCGTCTTCCGGATCACCGACGGCCTGCAGAAGGACTTCGGGGAGGACCGGGTGATCGACACCCCGCTCGCCGAGTCCGGCATCGTCGGCACCGCGATCGGCCTGGCGCTGCGCGGCTACCGCCCGGTCGTGGAGATCCAGTTCGACGGCTTCGTCTACCCGGCCTTCGACCAGATCGTCTCCCAGCTGGCCAAGATGCACGCCCGCGCGCTCGGCCACGTGAAGATGCCGGTCACCGTGCGCATCCCCTACGCCGGCGGCATCGGCGCGGTCGAGCACCACAGCGAGTCGCACGAGGCGTACTTCGCGCACACCGCCGGTCTGCGGGTGGTCAGCCCGTCCAACGCGCACGACGCGCACTGGATGCTGCGCCAGGCCATCGAGTCGGACGACCCGGTGATCTTCCTGGAGCCCAAGCGGCGCTACTGGGACAAGGGCGAGGTCGGCGACGCCGCGGACCTGGGCCTGCACGACGCGCGGATCGTGCGCCCCGGCACGGACGCCACGCTGATCGCCTACGGCCCGATGGTCAAGGTCTGCCAGGAGGCCGCCGCGGCCGCCGAGGAGGACGGCCGCCGGCTGGAGGTCGTCGACCTGCGCTCGCTCACCCCGGTCGACTTCGCCGCCCTGGAGGAGTCGGTGAAGCGGACCGGGCGCGGCATCGTCGTGCACGAGGCGCCGGTGTTCCTGGGCATGGGCGCCGAGCTGGCCGCCCGGCTCACCGAGCGGTGCTTCTACCACCTGGAGGCGCCGATCCTGCGGGTCGGCGGCTACTACGCGCCGTACCCGCCGTCCCGGGTCGAGGAGGCCTTCCTCCCGGACCTTGACCGCGTGCTCGACGCCGTCGACCGCGCCTTCGCGTACTGATCCCGGGGAGCGATGATGACCACCGAAGTTCGCTCGCTCCGCGAGTTCAAGATGCCCGATGTGGGCGAGGGCCTCACCGAGGCCGAGATCCTCAGCTGGTACGTCAAGCCCGGTGACACCGTCACCGACGGGCAGGTCGTCTGCGAGGTGGAGACCGCCAAGGCCGCCGTGGAGCTGCCGATCCCGTTCAACGGGGTCGTCGAGCAGCTGTTCTTCCCGGAGGGCGCGACGGTCGACGTCGGCACCGTGATCATCTCGGTCGCGGTGGCCGGCGAGGCGGGGGCGCCCGCCGCCCCGGCCGCCGCCCCGGCTCCGGCTCCCGCCGCCGCTGCCGCGGAGGCCGCCGAGCCCGAGCGGCGCGAGGTGCTGGTCGGCTACGGTCCGCGGACCGGCGGCAGCCAGCGCCGCGCCCGGCGCACCACGGCGGCCGCTCCGGCGCCCGTCGCCGTCCCCGTCGCGGCTCCGGCCCCGGCGCCCGTTCCGGCCCCCGCGCCGGTCGCGGCCCCGGCTCCGCTGCCCGCTCCGGCCGTCGCACTGAGCGGTGACCGGCCGCTGGCCAAGCCGCCGGTGCGCAAGCTCGCCAAGGACCTCGGGATCGACCTGCGGGCCGTCACCCCGACCGGTCCGGACGGTGTGATCACCCGTGAGGACCTGCACGCCCACGCGGCGGCCGCCGCCGCCCCGGCTCCGGCCGAGGTCCAGGTCGTCGAGCCGGCCGTCGAGCCGGCCGCCCCCGTGGCCGTCGCCGGCGCGGGCGACGTCCGGGTGCCGATCAAGGGCGTCCGCAAGGCGACCGCGCAGGCGATGGTGGCCTCGGCCTTCACCGCCCCGCACGTCACCGAGTTCGTCCAGGTCGACGTCACCCGGACGATGAAGTTCGTCCGCCGTCTCAAGGAGAGCGGCGAGCTGGGCCGGGACGTCCGGGTCAGCCCGCTGCTGCTGGTCGCCAAGGCGCTGCTCACCGCGATCAAGCGCAACCCCGGGATCAACGCCCAGTGGGACGAGGCGGCCCAGGAGATCGTGATCAAGGGGCAGGTGAACCTCGGCATCGCCGCGGCCACCCCGCGCGGCCTGATCGTCCCCAACATCAAGGACGCGGGCGCGAAGACCCTCTCGGCCCTGGCGGTCTCGCTCGGCGAGCTGATCGACACCGCCCGGCAGGGGAAGACGGCGCCCGGCGACATGCAGGGCGGCACGGTCACGATCACCAACGTCGGCGTCTTCGGCGTCGACAGCGGCACCCCGATCCTCAACCCCGGCGAGGCGGCCATCCTCGCCTTCGGGGCGGTCCGGGAGCTGCCGTGGGTGCACAAGGGCAAGGTCGTCCCGCGCCAGGTCACCACGCTGGCCCTGTCCTTCGACCACCGGCTGGTCGACGGCGAGCTGGGCTCCAAGGTGCTGGCCGACATCGCCGGCATCCTGGAGCACCCGAAGCGCCTGATCACCTGGGGCTGAGCAGCCCCCGGCCACGATGAAGGGGCCCTGCCCGCGCACCGCCGTGCGCGGGCGGGGCCCTTTCGTTCCCGGTGTCAGCCCTGGGCGCGCAGGCGGCGGACGGCGACCACCGTTCCGGCGCCGAGGACGGCGAGGGCGGCGGCGATGCCGGCGAGCAGGCCGTTCGGGGTGCCCGCGCCGGTCCGGGCGAGCTCCGGGGTGCCGGCCGGCGCGGTGGTGGCGGGTGCGGCGGTCGGGGTGCTCGCCGGCGCGGCGGGCGCGGCCGGGGTGGCCGGGGTGGCCGCGGTCTTCTCGCCGGCCGGGTTCGCGGGCTTGGCGGTGGCGGTGGGCCTGGAGGGAGTGGGCTTCGGGGCGGCGGGCTTGGTGGGAGTGGGCTTCGAAGGCTTCGGCACCGTGACGGGCATGTCCCGGAACGACCACTTGCTGCGCTTCCCGTCCTCACCGACGGCGGAGAGACCGGCGTGGATGGTGCGCAGGCCGGCGGGGGCGTCCGCGGAGAGGCCGACGCGGAAGGTGACGTGCTCGACCCGGTCGTTCGCGATCGGCACCCCCTTGGCCGGGGCGGCGAGGAGCGACGCCTGGCAGCCCTCCTTCAGGGAGAGCTTCTGCCATCCGCCGGTGGAGCGGTACTCGACGGTCAGGTTCTTGCCGGACAGGTACCGGACAGCACCCTCGTCGTCACCGGAGTACTCGGCCGCGAGCACGAGGGAGGGCACCACGTTGCGCAGCGGCGCCCCGCCGTGGTTGCCGATCTCGACCCCGATCTCGACCTTGGGGCCACCGGCCTTGATGGCCAGGTCCGCGGACATGAAGAAGCCGATTCCGAGGTTCGAACGGTCGTCGGTGTCCGCCGTCGGTGCCGCCTTGGCGGTGCTCGACGCCGGGACCTCGGCGCCGTTCGACTCGGCGCAGGCCCAGGAGGATTCGGCGGTCAGCAACTGGACGGAGCCGGCGAGCAGGACGGTGGCGGCGACGGTGGCGATCCGGCGGCGGGTGGTGCCGGAGTTCTTCGCGAAACCGGGCATGGCGGACATGCGCATGAGGTGACCCCCCGAGGTCTGGTGTGTTGACGCGGCTGGTGCGTGCTGAACGTGCTGAAGGGGGCCGGCCCCGCTGCTGTCCAGCGGTGCCCCCGGCTCGGCCGGTCCCTCTTCGGTGTCCCCACCGCGGCCGGCCGCGGTGGTGTGGATCAGGTGGTGCGGGGTCCCGGGATCCCGGTGGACCTCAGGACCAGGCGGTGTCGTCGTCGGTGCTGGCGGTGGTGCTCTCCGGCATGGTGCGGCTCCAAGGTTCTTCGTCTACGAAGGGGACGTTCGAGCTCGGTCCGGGTTGCCGCCGTCGCGCGGATCCGGGGTCAGTCCCGGGCGTGCGGGCGGCGTACGGCGACGACCGTGCCGGCGCCGAGGACGGCGGAGGAGCCGGGGTCCGTGACGGAAGAGGGCAAAGCAGACATGCTCATGACAGGACCCCCGTGGTCTGTTCGCGTGTGCTGGGTGAGTGGATGACGAAGGTGTACCGGCCTGCTCCTGCGGAGCACTCGCGCCCCCCGGCCCGGCCGGTCTCGCTTTCCGCTTCCTTCGTCCGTACAGACAAGGATCGCGGCCGAAGGGTTGCGGTGGATCCGAAGTTCTTTCGGAAGTTTTCGGGCGCCGCCGGCGGCACGGTCGGCGGCTTCCAGGCACATGATCAGACTCATAGGTATGACTGGTGAGATTCCTGTCGTTCGTCCAGACCGGTGACTTTTTCGTTTTTCGGTGAGGACGACACGCCGGGCCGGGTACGTCTTCGCGTCCACCGCCCGGGCGACGCCGGGTGACCGGAACGTCGAGGACACACCTGTATGCCGCCTGGCAACCCTGGCCGGATCATCCGGAGTCTGGCCGCGCTCGTGCTGGTGTCCACCGCCGTGCTCCCGGCCGCGCTCGAACTGGCCGGGCCCCCGCCGTTCGGGGTGATCGGACCCGGAGCCCCCGCCGACCGCGCGGTGCCGCCGCACACCGCGGTGCAGCACGCCGACCTGCACACGGCCGGCGAGGCGCCGACCGTCGACATACGGCGCACCGGGGACCCGGCCAACCGGATCACGCTGGTCCTGCTCGGCGACGGCTACACCACCGGGGAGCAGGACCTGTTCCGCGAGCAGGCGGACCGGGCCTGGCACGCGCTGATGGACATCGAGCCGTTCCGCAGCTACCAGGGGTTCTTCAACATAAAGCGGGTCGAGGTGGTCTCCCCGGTCTCCGGCATCGCCGAGAGCGAGAACCGCGGCCGGCGCCCCGCCACCCCGCTCGGCATGCACTTCTGGTGCGAGGGCACCGCCCGGCTGCTCTGCGCCGACGAGGAGGCGACCGCCCGCTTCGCCGGGCACGGCGAGGGCCCGCAGTACCTCATCGCGCTCGCCAACTCCACCGAGTACGGCGGCGCCGGCGGCACCGGGGTGACCACCCTGGCCGGCGGCAGCGCGGATGCGGGGCGGATCATCCAGCACGAGATAGGGCACACCGTCGGGGACCTCGGCGACGAGTACGACAGCGCGCCGGACGACGCCGACTACCCCAACCTGGCCACTGACAACGCCGAGGAGATGCGCCGCAAGCAGACCAAGTGGTGGCGCTGGCTGGGCGCGGAGTCCCCGGACGGCGCCGGGACGATCGGCGCCTACCGCAGCGCCAACGGCATCTACCGGCCCACCCGGGACTCGGTGATGCGCACCCTCGGCGGGGCGTACAACCTGCCCTCGCGGGAGGCGATCATCGAGGAGATCTACCGGCGGGTCAGACCCACCGACAGCCCCGTGCCGCCGCCCGGCGAGGTCGCCGGCCGGCCCCGGCTGGAGGTCCGGCCGCTCCGGCTGGCCGGTGCCCGGCAGCTCAAGGTGGACTGGACGGTGGACGGCGTCCCGGTCGAGCCCCAGGCGGCGGACCGCGGCTGGCTGGACACCGCGCGGCTGCCGCTGGCGCCGGGGCACAGCGCGACCGTCACGGCGACCGTCCGGGACACCACGGACTGGGTGCGCGACGAGGCCTTCCGGGACCGCTACATGACGCGCTCGGTCTCCTGGACCGTGGTCGGCTGAGCACCTTGGCGGAGGCTCCGGCGGACGCCCCCCCGGGGGGAGTGGACCCCGGGGGGAGGGGGTGGTTCGTGTCCGTCCTCCCGGCCCCGCCCTAGGCGTTCAATGATGGGATGACTAATCTGGGGCCACTATGACCGTGGAGCCCGCCAGTTCAGTCCGCCCCCTGTCCGTCCCCGCTCCCCGTGCCGGCGCCGGCCCCACCACCGGCCCGATCGCCGCCCACCACCCTCCGGGTGGGCGGGCCGCCTGGTTCGCCTGGTCCATCGGCGTCAGCGTCTACGTCCTGGCCGTCATCCACCGCACCAGTCTCGGCGTCGCCGGCCTGGACGCCGCCGACCGCTTCGGCATCGGCGCCTCCGCGCTCTCCACCTTCTCGATCCTCCAGGTCCTCGTCTACGCGGCCATGCAGATACCCGTCGGCCTGCTGGTCGACCGGTTCGGACCGCGCCGGGTGCTGCTGCTCGGCGTCGTGCTGCTCAGTACCGGCCAGCTCGCCTTCGCCTTCTCCGACTCCTTCGGCCCCGCGCTCGCCTCCCGGGCCGTGCTCGGCTGCGGCGACGCGATGACCTTCATCAGCGTGCTGCGGATCGCCGCCCGCTGGTTCCCCGCCGCCAAGAACCCGATGGTCGCCCAGCTCACCGGCCTCGCCGGGATGAGCGGCAACCTGGTCACCACCGTCGTCCTCGCCCAGGCCCTGCACAGCGAGGGCTGGACGCCCACCTTCACCGCCATCGCCCTGCTCGGCGTCGCCGTCTTCGCCCTCGTCGCGCTCTTCCTCCGGGAGGCGCCGGACGGTCCCGCCGCGACGGCTCCGCCCGCCGCACAGCCCCGGCTCGGCGTCGGGCGGCAGATCCGGGAGACCTGGCGGGAGCCGGGCACCCGGCTGGGGCTCTGGATCCACTTCACCACCCAGTTCCCGGGCAACGCCTTCGGCCTGCTGTGGGGCCTGCCCTACCTCGTCGAGGCCCAGGGCATGACCCGCGCCGCGGCCGGCGGGCTGCTCACCCTGCTGGTGCTCTCCAACATGAGCTTCGGCTTCCTCTTCGGCCGGGTCCTGTCCCGCACCTCCCGCGCCCGGATGCCCATCGTGTTCACCGTCATCGGCGCCACCGCACTGCTGTGGGCGGTGACGCTCGCCTGGCCCGGCGGACGCCCGCCGCTCTGGCTGCTGGTCACGGTCGTCCTGGTGATGGGCAGCAACGGCCCCGCCTCGCTCGTCGGCCTCGACTACGCCCGCGCCCGCAACCCCGTCGAACGCCTGGGCACCGCCTCCGGCATCGTCAACATGGGCGGCTTCATCGGCACGATGATCACCCTCTTCGGTATCGGCGTCCTCCTGGACACCCTCACCCCGGACGGCACCGGCACCTACTCGGCGAGCGCCTTCCGCTGGGCGTTCTGCTGGCAGTACGCACCCCTGGCGGTGGGCACCCTGATGATCCTGCGGCTCCGGAAGAAGCTCGCGGAGGCGGCTTCGTAGGATTTCCGACCTGCGGAAACGGGGGTGACCCGTGTTCTGCACAAGGGGTGCCCGGGCGCCGATCAGCCCCCGTACTCGCGCATGAACTCGGCGAGCCGAGGGGGCGTGCCGCAGATCCGGCTGACGCGGCCGCCGTGCACCTCGGTCCCGCATCCGGACCAGGTCCACGATCCGCAGCTTCGGGCAGCCCGGGACCACCCGGCTTCCCCGGATCCCGACGCGCTCGTCGCTCGGGCACTCGAAGGGAGCGCGAGGCGCACTCGCCCGGCGTGCACGGTGTGTGTACGCCGGGCGGGTGACGGCGGGGGCTACGGGGTGACGGAGAAGTTGGCCAGGACGCGGTCGGCCAGCTCCCGGTCCCCCTCGACGGTCACCCCGTCCGGGCGGCCGCGGCCGCAGGCGAGGCGGACGTAGGTCTCCCAGTCCAGGGTGAGCTGGACGTCGGGGGCGAGGCTGATGGACTCGTCGACGCTCCCGCGCCCGGCGGAGTCGACCCGCACGGTGCGCAGGAACTCCACGGGGCCGGTGACGTCGACGACCAGCGCGGTGCCGGCCGGGGCGCCGGCCTGGTGGGCGACCGCCTTCGGCAGGCCCTCCAGCAGGACGTCGCGGGCGACCAGGGCCGCCGGGGAGTCGAGGTTGCCGGGCACGCCGAGGGCGCGCCGGAGGTCCTGCTCGTGCACCCAGACGTCGAAGGCGCGCAGCCGCAGCAACTGGTGGTACGGGATGTCGCGGCTCTGCGGGCCGGCCGGCCGGCGGACCGGCTCGTTGGGCATCTGCTTGGCGTTCCGCAGCGCCCGGCAGCGCCGGATGATCGTGTACTCCAGCTCGCTGGTCATCTCCAGGGCGGTGTGGCAGCGGCGCTTGTCGACGGGGAGTTCGAGGTAGCGGGCGGCCTCGGTGGTGACATGGCGCAGGTCGCGGGGGAGCGAGTGGATCGGGCGGGGGTCGCCGAGGAGCTCGGACTCGACCGCGATCACGTGCGAGACGATGTCGCGGACCGACCAGCCGGGGCACTCGGTGGCCCGGTTCCAGGAGCCCTCGGGCAGGGGCGTCACCAGTTCGGATATCGCCTCGATGGACTGCGTCCACGCCTCGGTGTAAGCCTGCACGGTCTGGTTGTCCGTCACGGGAATCTCCGGCCCTCCGTCAGCTGCCTTGCCACGCGTGCCCGCGGGTTCCTGTTCGGCCGGGAAGTCCGGCTTCCGGACGCACACGCTAACCGCACGTTACGCTGCCGGGTGAGAGCAGGGCAGCGCTTTCGGGTGACGATCGTAGGACTCTTGCCGTGGACGGTGGTACTGTGCGCGCTTCATTGATCCAACTCGCGGTCTCCGACGCCGAGCCTCCGGCCGAGCGGCGAGCCCGCGCGGCCGCCTTGGTGCGGGCGCAGCGGGGTTCCGACCTGGTCGTTCTGCCGGAGCTGTGGCCGCTCGGCGGCTTCGCCTACGACCTCTGGTCGGACGGCGCTGAGGCACTGGACGGGCCGACCTCGGACGCGATGGCGGCGGCCGCCAGAGCGGCGGGCGTCTGGCTGCACGCCGGTTCGATCGTCGAGCGGGACCCGGACGGGCCGATCTACAACACCTCGCTGCTGTTCGCCCCGGACGGCGAGCTGGTGCACACCTACCGCAAGATCCACCGCTTCGGCTTCGACAGCGGCGAGGCGGTGGTGATGGGCGCCGGGCAGGAGATCGTCACCGCGGCCACCGACGTCGGCACGCTTGGCCTGGCGACCTGCTACGACCTGCGGTTCCCGGAGCTGTTCCGGGCGCTGCTGGACGCGGGCGCGCAGGTGCTGGTGGTGCCGGCGGCCTGGCCGGAGCGGCGGCGCGAGCACTGGACGCTGCTGGCCCGGGCCCGCGCGGTGGAGGAGCAGGCGTACGTCCTGGCCTGCAACACGGCGGGCACGCACGGCGGGGTCGAGCAGGCGGGCCACAGCATCGCGGTGGACCCGTGGGGCCGGGTGCTGGCCCAGGCGGGGGCGGGGGAGGAGGTGCTGACCGTGGAGTTCGATCCGGCGGAGGTGGCGAAGGCGCGGGTCGACTTCCCGGTGCACCGGGACCGGCTGCTGGGCATTCCGGCGCCGGTGCAGCGCTGACGGGGGACGGGCCGGTCCGACGGGCCGGGGCGCGGGGGCGCGCCGGGGCGTACGGGGGGCTTGTACACACGTCGGTGTCCTTTTTGAGAAGATGAGCCTTCGTCGTGTTACCAGCCCGTACGTCTCCGGTCTGTCCCCGTCAGGCCGTCCAGCCCGCCCGAGGAGGTCGCGCGCATGTTCGGCACCGACGCGGGCGACAGCCGTCCCGTCATCCAGCGCAACAGCCTGCGCGAGCAGATAGCCGGCGCGCTGCGCGAGGAGATGATGGCCGGCCGGCTGGCGGCCGGACGGAACTTCACCGTCAAGGAGATCGCCGAGCTGTACGGAGTCTCGGCGACCCCGGCCCGGGAGGCGCTGGTCGACCTCTCCGCGCAGGGACTGCTCCGGGCGGAGCACCACCGCGGCTTCACCGTGCCCGAGTTCGGCTGGGACGACTTCCGGGAGATCTTCGAGTCCCGGGTGCTGATCACCGACAGCTACTTCCGCCGGCTGGCCGCCGACCCCGGCCCGCGGGACGACAGCCGGCTGACCTCGCTGCGCCGCCGGGCGGACGCGGCGCTGCGGGCGGCCCGGGCGGGGAACCTGGACGTGATGGTGGGCTGCGACCGCCGGTTCTGGCAGGAGGTCGGCGGGCTGCTGGGCAACCGCCGGATCGCCGAGTACCTGGACTGGCTGCGGGTGCAGTCGTGGATGTTCGCCGCGCGCTACCTGCGGACCATGCCCCAGCTGGCCGGGGTCTGCTGGGACGGCCACCTCGACCTGGTGGAGGCGATCGAGGCGCGTGACGTGCCGCGCGCCCACCGGGTCGTCTGCGAGTACAACCTCTTCACCGTCGGGCTGCTGGCCGAGCTGGCCGGCCAGTCGGTGGAGACGGTGGGGGTGCTGCCGCTGCTGACCGGTCGCCCGCTCCCCGCGCCGGGCGGCCAGGAGGCCGCGGCCGCGCCGCCCGACACCCCGGGGGACCCGGCGCCGGGGAAGACCGGGGCGGGCACCGGGCCCGGCGCCATCGGGGCGTCCGGACCGGGGGAGCCCGCCCGACCCGCGGAACCGGGCCGCGCGGCCGGCGGCGCCCGGGGCCGGGAACGCGAACTCGGCCGGGAGCTGGGCCGCGAACTGGGCCTGGGACTCGGCCTGGTGCCGCAGCCGCGAGCGGTGGCGTACGGGCGGTTGGGCCGCCGGCTGCCCGATCCGCCGCCGGACCAACTGCCCGGGGGACGGTCCGATCCGCATCGCTCGCCGGGCCGGTAGGGTGGGCGGTCGTCCGTCCCGGCCGCCCCAGCCGGCGGCGGTCCGGGCACCGACCCGCCCATCCGCCGTCCGCCGCCGCGCGGCCGGTTCAACCGCGTCCGGAGAGGAAGAGCCGGCCATGGCCTGCGACCTCTGGCTCGTCCCGCTGGTGGACGTGCTGAGCCACAGCCCCGACAACCCCTTCCGGGACGACCTCGCGCTCTACAACCAGGTGCTGTCCTCCCGCGGCCTGCCGGAGATGCCGGTCTACCGGTTCATGCCGGGGCTCAGCGGGGCGGTCGAGCCGATAGCCGCCTTCGACTACGACTCGCTGCACTTCCTGCGCCGGGCCTACCTGCTGGGTCTGACCGGCCTGGACATCACGCCGGTGGACGCGCTCGGCGGCGACTACGAGCAGCTGCTGGAGATGTTCGAGAGCAACGCCGAGCAGTCGCACCTGGTCTGGCACTTCGACCACGCCGGCGCGTACGTGCCGATCGAGTTCGCCGCCCCGCTGGTGGAGGACTCGCTGCTCGCCGCGGGCGGCCCGCTGGGCTCCAGTCACGGGCTGCTGCGCGAGCTGCAGGCCGTGGCCCCGGCGCTGGGCATCGACCCGCTCGACCCGCCGGCGCCGACCCGGCCGCTCGCCCCGACCGGCCTGGAGCAGCCCTTCGGCCCGCCGCTGGACGACCTGCACCCGTTCGCCCGGGAGCGGCACGCCTGGGCGGGCCTGTACGCGGCGGCCACCCGGAGCCTGCACCAGGGCTCGATGATCGTCTTCGCCTGAGCGGGCACCCGGCGGCCCGAGCGGGCCCCGGGCGCCTCCGACGGCCCCGGGCGCCCGGCGGGGCCCCGCCCCGCCCCGGCTAGCGCAGCGGCCCCTCCGGCGGCCGCTGGCGCGGCATGGTGGGCCTGGTCCCCGGCGGCGGCAGCACCCGCACCTGGGCGCCGACGCCCGGCTCGGTGCGCCCGCCCCAGCTGCCGGCGACCTGGGTGGGCAGCTGGGTCATCCCGGCCCGGAACTCCAGCATCCACTCCGAGGTCTCGGTGCGGACCATGTCCGAGACGTCCTCGCAGAACCGCCGCAGCACCCCGAGGCACCGCTCGGCGGCCTCGCCCGCGGTGCCCTCGGTGGGGCCGAGCACCTCCCGCACGCACTCCGAGGCCCAGTCGAACTGGAAGGCCTCCAGACGGCGCTGCAGCGCCTGCGCGGTGGAGACGTCGCGCATCCAGCCGGAGGTCAGGCCGAACACCCGGTCGGCGCCGTAACAGGCGGCGGCCAGCGCCAGGCCGACGTAGCCCCAGCTGGTGGCGTCGGCGACGGTCCCGGTGAGGTCGGCGAGCGGCGCGGCGACCCCGCCGGCCGCGAACCCGGCCGAGCCGAACCGCAGCAGCCGGGCCCAGCGGCGCTTCCAGACCCGGTCCCTGCGGTACCACTCGATGGCCTCGACCGCCCGCTCCTCGGACCAGCGGTACAGCTCCTCCAGCCGCTCGGCGGGCTCGCCCCAGTCCCCGAGGGGGAACTGTCGGGTGCTCAGATCGGACCGGCGGCGGGTCGAGGCGCGGCGCGCCACGGTCGTGGCGGGCGGGTCCTCCTCGCCGATCTCCTTGCCCCAGGCACTCTCCTCGGGCTGCATTTCCGGCTGGCTCACCTGTGGGGCTCCCTGTGGCGGGCGGACTGCTGGTCTGGCTGGTTCCGACTCTGCGCGGACCGACCTTTCCCCGGCCTGACGGGCCGTGGAACGACGGACAACGCGCCGGCCACACCGCCGGTCCGGGGCGTTCTTCGGATGCCCCGGGACGGCGTCACCGGCGGCGGCCGGTGGTGGTCCAACAGCACTTCTTACCGCCAAATGGCTTACCGTGTGGGCGCTTCGCCAATGATCGTTACCGGATTCGGCCACCGGATCCCAAGGTGGGAGGGTTGCGGCGGTCGGCGGGATTTCACCCGTCCGAGCGAGGGTCCGGTGACCCGCTGTCCTGACCCGGACACCGCGCGATGATCATCGGCGTCCCGAGCTGGAGGATCCTCCGAGGCCGTTCGGGTGGCGGACCGCCCCGGCTGTCTCTTCCTACGGGACCGGAGAGCGGCCGGAACCGGCCACCGGCTACCCTTGCGCAGCGTGAAGGTCCTCGTCATCGGCGGCGGCGCCCGCGAACACGCCCTGTGCCGCTCTCTGTCCCAAGATCCCGCCGTGACCGAGCTGCACTGTGCCCCGGGCAACGCCGGGATCGCGCAGGTGGCGACGGTCCACCCGGTCGACCAGCTGGACGGCGCGCAGGTCACCGCGCTCGCCCGCGGGCTCGGCGCCGAGCTGGTCGTGGTCGGCCCGGAGGCCCCGCTGGTCGCGGGTGTCGCCGACGCCCTGCGCGCGGCCGGCGTCGCGGTGTTCGGCCCGTCCGCCGAAGCCGCCCGGCTCGAAGGCTCCAAGGCCTTCGCCAAGGACGTGATGGCCGCGGCCGGCGTGCCCACCGCCCGCTCCTACGTCTGCACCACCCCCGAGGAGGCCGCGGAGGCGCTGGACGCCTTCGGCGCCCCGTACGTGGTCAAGGACGACGGCTTGGCCGCCGGCAAGGGCGTCGTGGTCACCTCGGACCGCGACGAGGCGCTGGCCCACGCCGCCGCCTGCGGGCAGGTGGTGATCGAGGAGTACCTGGACGGCCCCGAGGTCTCGCTGTTCGCGATCACCGACGGCGCCACCGTCCTGCCGCTCCAGCCGGCCCAGGACTTCAAGCGCGCGCTGGACGGCGACCAGGGTCCCAACACCGGCGGCATGGGTGCCTACTCGCCGCTGCCCTGGGCGCCCGAGGGCCTGGTCGAGGAGGTCCTGGAGACCGTCCTGCAGCCGACCGTGGACGAGCTGCGGCGCCGCGGCACCCCGTTCTCCGGCCTGCTCTACGCGGGCCTGGCGCTGACCTCGCGCGGTACCCGGGTGATCGAGTTCAACGCCCGCTTCGGCGACCCGGAGACCCAGGTCGTGCTGGCCCGGCTGCGCACCCCGCTGGCCGGCGTCCTGCACGCCTCGGCGACCGGCACGCTGGACCAGCTGGAGCCGCTGCGCTGGGACGAGGGCGCCGCGGTCACCGTGGTGATCGCCGCCGAGGGCTACCCGGCGGCGCCGCGCACCGGCGACCCGATCGGGGGCCTGGCCGAGGCGGAGGCCGCCGACGGCACCGCGTACGTGCTGCACGCCGGGACGAAGGCGGACGAGGACGGCCGGGTGCTGAGCGCCGGCGGCCGGGTGCTGTCGGTCACCGCGACCGGCGCCGGGCTCGCCGAGGCGCGCGAGCGGGCCTACCGGGCGGTGGAGCGGATCTCGCTGGCCGGCGGCCAGCACCGCGGCGACATCGCGCTGAAGGCCGCGCAGTAGCGGCCGCGCACCCCTTTCCATCTCCGGGCCCCCGGCGAGCGATCCGCGCGCCGGGGGCCCGGGCGTTCCCCGGCCGGTGCGCGACCCCCCCCGGCTCACCCCGCGAGCCCCGCGAGCCCCGTGGACAACCCCCATGGACGCAGCCCCGCCCGGTGTTTCGGGGACGGGTGGGGCGGGAGCGGTCCGCGGGCCCGGCGCACCGTTCGGCGGCCGGAATCCAGCCCATCGAGTGACAGCGGCCGCATCCGGCTGACGTAACCGGGCGCCCGGCCTTATGGTGCGCTGGACCACGGCGCCTCAGCTCGGGGCGCTTCCGCCCGCCGCCGGGTAGCGGCGGTCGCGCGGGGGGATGCTGGACGGCGTCCGGCCGGACCGGACACGCCCGGGCCGTCCGACGTCGCCCCGGGCGGTCGTCCGGAATCCGGGCGGCGTCACCGGGACGAGTGGAACCGGGGCGATCCGGAACACCCACCCGGACACCGGCGTCGAAAATGTCAGAAGCGCCACCAGCATGGACGACCGGGGCTCGGCCGCCGCCGTTTCCCGGTCGGAACTGATCGTTTCGAATCGGCTCAGGGGCCCTGACGGGGCACCCGAGGGCTCCGAAGGGGGTGCCGCACCGTATGGCCGCTGTCGACACCGCGCGCGCTCACGCCCAGGCGGTCCTGCGGATCCGAGGACTCGCCCTGGCCGCCGCCGCGCTGCCCGCCGCCGCCGCGGTGGTCCTGCTCGCCGGCCGGTTCACCGGCCGGATCGGCGCCCCCGGCTCCCCCGACGCCGCCGGCTGGGACATCGCCCGCTGGGCGGTCTGCGCGGTGGCCGCGCTCACCCTGCTGGTGGCCGCCGCGGCCGCCCGCCGGTACCGCCGGGCCGTCCCGCCGCAGACCCCGGCCGTCCCGCTCGAGCGCGCCCAGGCCCCCGAGCTGTACCGGCTGATCGGCGACCTGGCCGACCGGCTGGAGGTCCCCGCGCCGTCCGCCGTCGCGCTCACCCCGGACTGCGACAGCTGGCTGGAGGACGTGCCCGCGGCCCGGCCCCGCCGGCGGGTGCGCACCGCCGGGGAGGAGCCGCCCGCGCCGGTCCTGGTGATCGGCTCGCCCTTCCTCTGGTGGATGCGGGCCGGCGAGCTGCGCGCCCTGCTGGCCCCGGTGGTGGCCGGCACCGCGGCCGCCGCCGACCCCGAGATCGCCGCCGCCCGCCGCTTCCTGCGCTCCCTGGACGCCAGCCTGGACGCCGGCCCGATCGCCGGGGCCGCCCCCGGCCCGGTCGGCGCCCCCGGCGCCCCGCGCCCGCCCCGGCGCGGCCCGGCCGCGCTGACGGACCGGATCACCGACCGGATCACCGAGCGGATCACCCGCCGCCTCCTCGGCGCCTGCCGCGAGCACGCCGCCGAGCTGGAGCGGTCCGTCGCCGGCTGGGCCTCCGAACAGGCCCGCAGCGTCGACTACGGCCTGCGGATCGCCGCCCAGGAGCAGGTCGGCCTCGCCTACGCGGGCTGGGACCGGCTGCTCACCCGGGTCGCGCTGCCCGCCTGGCGGCTCGGCCGGCACCCCGCGCACCTCAACGCCGGCGTGGTCGCCGCGCTCACCGAACTGTCCCGGCGCGACCGGCTGGCCGACGGCTACGGCAGCCGGCTCGGTGACCGCCCGGCCTGCGACCTGCTGGAGGAGCCCGGCACGGTGGACGCCGCGGTCTCCCGGCTCGCCGCCGAGCTGTTCTTCGGCGCGCCCGCCTCCGGCGGCTGGCGCGAGCTGGAGTGGGCCGACTACCCGGCCGAGGTGGTCGACGCCGGCTGGCGGGCCCGCGCCGCCGCCCTGCAGTCCGCCCTGGACCTGCTCGCCCCGCAGGCCCGCCCCGGCGCCCCGACGCTGACCCGGCTGCTGGGCCGGCTCGCCGACGGCGACGGCGAGCGGCTGGCCGCCGCCCTCACCGCCCAGTCGGTCCGCACCACCGCGCCCGCGCCGCTGCTCGAACCCGTCCGCACCGGGCGGGACGTGCTGGTCGACCACGTCACCGCGATGGTCTGCTGCGCCGCCGTGGACACCGCGGGCGCCGTCCCCGGGCTGGACTGGCTGGACGGCCCGGTGCTGCTGCTCGGCGGGGTCCGCCGCACCGACCTCGCCGAACCGGTCGCCCAGGCGGTCGAGCAGGGCCAGGACGGACCGCTGCGGGCCTGGCTGGACGCCGCCGACGTCCGGCTGGAGAAACCCGTCCGGCTCTGACCGGTCCGGCCGGAGCACCGCCGGGGAGGGGCGCGAACCCCCTCCGTGAGCGCCCCCGGCCGGACCGGCCGCCCCGGGTCTTCGCAGGCCGGAGGCCCTCCCTCCGACGGACCGCAAGATTCCCGCCACTAGTTGCTACCGTGGGGTGACGCAGCGCCAGCACGGTGTGGTGTATTAGTCCGCACGCACATCCGGGAGGCACATGCCAACCGGCGGAGGTGCACCTGGGAGGGGCGCGCGTGGGGATCGAACTCAACCGCCGCTGGGAGTCCGGGACGCACGCGCACAGCGTCTCCGACCCCTTCGGCCAGGGCCCGCTGCCCTGGCTGCGCAGCCCGGACCAGTACCTCGCCGGCGCCGAGGGCGACGTACCCTGGTACGTCTCGGTGGACGCCCCCGGACAGCGCCCGCTCGCCGCGGCCGGGGTGCGCGGCAAGCCCCCGGTCGGCACCCCGCTGAGCGCCAACGACGAGGAACAGCAGATCAAGGGCTTCGCCTCGGCCGGCGTGGTCCGCCCCGGCGGCTCGGTGGACCTGCGGGTCACCGTCAACCCGCCCCGCGAGTTCACCGTCGACGTCTACCGGATCGGCCACTACGCGGGCGACGGCGCCCACCACATGACCTCCAGCCCGCTGATCGCCGGCATGGTCCAGCCGGCCCCGATGGTGGCCGGCCGGACCGTCTCCTGCCATCACTGGTGGCACACCTGGCGACTGCAGATCCCGCAGCACTGGCGGCCCGGCGCCTACGTCGCCGTGCTCACCACCGCCGACATGCTGCACCGCAGCCACATCCCCTTCACCGTCCGGGACTTCGAGGACCAGACCCGGGCCGCCGAACTGCTGCTGGTCGTCCCCGACGTCACCTGGCAGGCCTACAACCTCTTCCCCGAGGACGGCCGCAGCGGCGCCAGCCTCTACCACGCCTGGGACGGCGGCCGGCTGGTCGGCGAGACCGAGGCGGCCGTCACCGTCTCCTTCGACCGCCCGCACGCCACCGCCGGGCTGCCCCTGCACGTCGGCCACGCCTACGACTTCATCCGCTGGGCCGAGCGCTACGGCTACGACCTCTCCTACGCCACCGCCACCGACCTGCACGCCGGACTGGTCGACGCCTCCCGGCACAAGGCGCTGGTCTTCCCCGGCCACGACGAGTACTGGTCCGAGCCGATGCGCCGCGCCGTCGAGGGGGCCCGGGACGGCGGCACCTCGCTGGTCTTCCTCTCCGCCAACACCATGTACTGGCGGGTCGAGCTGAGCCCCGGCCCCTCCGGCGAGCCCAACCGGATGCTCAACTGCCGCAAGCGTCAGAAGGTCCGCCCCGACGACCCGGCCGCCGGGGCGCCCGGCGCCGCCAGCGCGCTGTGGCGCGACGCCGGCGAGCCGGAGCAGCAGCTGCTCGGCCTCCAGTACTCCGGCCGGGTCGCCACCCCCGTCCCGCTCGTCGCCCGGCACACCGGGCACTGGTTCTGGGCCGGCACCGGCCTCCACGAGGGCGACGGCCTGCCCGGGCTGGTGGCCGGCGAGGCGGACCGCTACTACCCCAAGGTCCCCCTGCCCGGGCACACCGAACGGGTGCTGCTCGCCCACTCCCCGTACCGGGACCCGGCCGGGCGCACCCGCTACCAGGAGACCTCGCTCTACCGGGCGCCCAGCGGCGCGTACGTGTTCGCCTCCGGCACCTTCGCCTGGTCGCCCGCGCTGGACCGCCCGGGCCTCACCGACGAGCGGATCCAGCGGGCCACCGCCAACCTGCTGGACCGCCTCTGCAAGAACGGCTGACCGGCCCTCGGACCGGTCCGCACGGGTGGTCATGACAGACTCGACCCCAGTGACCTCCCCTTTCGCGCCGCACCGACCGCGAACGACCCCTGAGGACTGAGACGACCTTGAGCGGATTTGTCACCAAGCCCGAGCCGGTCCAGGTACCCGGCCTGGTCCACCTGCACACCGGCAAGGTGCGCGACCTGTACCGCGCCGAGTCGGGTGACCTCGTGATGGTCGCCAGCGACCGCACCTCCGCCTACGACTGGGTACTGCCCAACGAGATCCCGGACAAGGGCCGCATCCTCACCCAGCTCTCGCTGTGGTGGTTCGAGCGGATCGCGGACATCGTGCCCAACCACGTGATCTCCACCGAGGTCCCGGCCGGCGCCCCGGCCGACTGGAAGGGCCGCACCCTGGTCTGCCGCAGCCTGGACATGGTCCCGGTCGAGTGCGTGGCCCGCGGCTACCTGGCCGGCTCCGGCCTGGAGGAGTACCGCGCCTCCCGCACCGTCTGCGGCATCGCGCTGCCCGAGGGCCTGGACGACGGCTCCGAGCTGCCCGCCCCGATCTACACCCCGGCGCTCAAGGCCGAGGTCGGCGAGCACGACGAGAACGTCCCCTACGAGGAGACCGCCCGCCGGATCGGCGCCGATCTGGCCGCCCAGCTGCGCCAGACCACCCTGGCCGTCTACTCCCGGGCCCGGGACATCGCCCGCGAGCGGGGCATCATCCTGGCCGACACCAAGTTCGAGTTCGGCCTGCTGGACGGCGAGCTGGTGATCGGCGACGAGGTGCTGACCCCGGACTCCTCGCGGTTCTGGCCGGCCGACGCGTGGGCGCCGGGCCGCCCGCAGCCCTCGTTCGACAAGCAGATCGTCCGCGACTGGCTGACCTCCCCGGCCTCCGGCTGGGACCGCCGTAGCGAGCAGCCGCCGCCGCAGCTGCCCGCCGAGGTGGTCGAGAAGGTCCGCGCCAAGTACGTGGAGGCCTACGAGCGGCTGACCGGCCTCAGCTGGGCCTGAGCCGGAGCGCGCCCGCGGGCCCGGCGGTCAGATCCAGCCGTGCTCGCGGGCGATCCGCACCGCCGCGTGCCGGTTCTCCGCGCCCAGCTTGGCGGCGGCCGCGGACAGGTAGTTGCGGACGGTGCCCTGGGAGAGCGAGGCCCGCTCGGCGATCTCGGCGATCGAGGTGCCGTCCGCGGCGAGCTCCAGCACGTCCGTCTCGCGCGGGGTCAGCGGGCTCTCCCCGGCGGCGATCGCGTCCGCCGCCAGCTCCGGGTCCACGTACCGGCCGCCGGCCCGGACGGTCCGGATGATCCCGGCGAGGTCGGCTGCCGAGACGGTCTTCGGCAGGAAGCCCCGGACGCCGACCTCCAGGGCCCGCTTGAGGTACCCCGGGCGGCCGTGGCCGGTGACGATCATGCAGCGGCAGTCCGGCAGCAGCGCGCGCAGGCTGGTGGCCACCTCGATGCCGTCCAGCCCGGGCATCTGCAGGTCGAGCACCGCGATGTCCGGCCGGTGCGCCTGGGCCATCGCCACCGCCTCCGGGCCGGAGGCGGCCTGGGCGACCACCGCGATGTCCTCCTCCAGCGAGAGCAGCGCGGCCATCGCGCCGCGGATCAGGTGCTCGTCGTCGGCGAGCAGGACGCGGACGGGCGCGGTGTCGGTCATCGGCGGGGCCTTCCGTGCGGCGGTTCTCAGAGCGGCGGCGGTTCTCAGAGCGGGACGCTGGCGAGCAGCCGGAAGCTGCCGGGTGCGGCCTCCGGCAGGGACAGCTCGCCGTCGTGGGCGGCGAGCCGCTCACGCAGTCCGCGCAGGCCGGTGCCGCTGCCCTGGGAGGGCAGCGGCACGGCCGGTACCCCGTCATTCTCCAGCTCCAGCACGGCCCGGCCGCCCTCCTGGCGGAGCCGGATCGCGCAGCGGCCCGCCTCGCTGTGCCGCAGGACGTTGGTGGTGGCCTCGCGGATCACCCAGCCGAGCACCGACTGGACCGGGGCCGGCAGCCGGTCGGGGTCCTCGCCGAGGTCGATCTCGCAGGCCACGTCGGCGGAGCGGAGCACCGCGCGGGCGCCGATCGCCTCCGCGTGCAGGTCCGCCGTGCGGTAGCCGCGGACCACGTCGCGGACCTCGCGCTGGGACTCCTGGGCGATCTGCTGGACCTCGGCCATCTGGTCGGCGGCCTCCGGGCGGCCGCGCCGGGCCAGCTGGACGGCCAGCTCGCTCTTGAGCGCGATGGTGGTGAGGTTGCGGCCCATCACGTCGTGCAGGTCGCGGGAGAACCGCAGCCGCTCCTCGGCGACGGCCAGCCGGGACTGGGCCTCGCGGGCGGCGTCCAGCTCCCAGACCACCGACTGGAGCCAGGCGAAGCTGCGGCAGCTGGAGCCGACGCAGAGCATCACCAGCGCGCTGCCGGTCAGCACCCCGAGGGAGGTCGCCAGGGTGGCGCCGGTCAGCAGCATCGCGGGGAGGACGGCCAGCAGGCCGGCGGCCCCGGCGAGCGCCGCCCGGCGAGGGGGCAGCCCGACCGAGGCCGGTCCGAAGGCGGAGAACAGGAGGGTGCTGGCGACCGGGAGGGTGAAGACCACCTCCTCGGTGCCGGAGGCCGCGCCGACCCGGGGGCCGAGCAGCAGCACCGCCCAGGAACCGGCCACCGCGACGCCGCCGTTGAGGGCGAGCCAGCGCAGGTGGTCGGTGGGCCGCCTCAGGTAGTGGTCCAGCGAGGTGCGGTAGGCCCGCAGGGTGATCAGGGTCTGGGCGAGCCCGAGGACCAGGGCGACCCGGCCGGCCGGGTGGCTGCGGTAGTCCGGGTCGGACGAGTTGACCAGCAGGGCGACCGGCAGCGGGGCGAGCGCCATCAGGTAGAGCGACCAGCGGAGGTAGAGCTCCGAGCGCTGGGGCTTGGAGTAGCCCTTCCACGCGCGCACCGGATTGGCGATGCCCATCTCTTCTGCTCCCCGTTCGACCATGGTCGTGCTGCTGCCTTCCTATCAGAGGTGGAGCGGGGAGGGGACCTTCGGTTCGAAAAGCGCGGTGGTCAGCGGCGCGGCTCCCAGCGGAAGTAGCGGACGGCGCCCCAGACCGCCAGGGCGAGCCAGATGCCGCCGGTGACCAGGTGCGGGGCGGCGGTGGCCCAGGTGCCGGCGAAGCCGGTCGGGGCGGCGGAGCCGTCGGTGCCGAACCAGCCGACCCGGACCAGCTGGAAGGCCGGGGTGGTGGGCAGCAGCCGGCAGATGTCGGCGAGCCGCTCCGGCATGACCTCCAGCGGGATGAACAGGCCGGAGCCGAACTGGGTGAGCAGCAGGACCGGCATGGTGGTGATGCCGGAGCTCTCCACGGTGCGGGTGAAGGCGCTGGAGACGGCGGCCAGCGCCATCAGGGTCGCGACGACCAGGACCAGCCCGACGGCCAGCAGGATCGGGTTGGCCGGGGCGGTGAGGTCCAGGGCGGTGGCGCCGACGACACCGATCACGGCGCACATCACCAGGGCCAGGCCGACCGAGGGGACGGCGGTGCCGGCCAGGATCTCCAGGTCCCGGGCCTCGCCGGTGCGCAGCCGCTTGAGCACCAGCTCGCCACGGCGGGCCACGTAGGCGGCGGTGAGGTTGTAGTAGACGACGAAGGCCAGCACCATCCCGATCGCGCCGTTGACCAGCAGCGAGTCGACGTCCAGGCCGGGGTTGGTCTCGGCCTGCTGGGCGAGCACGCTCTGCAGCCCGAAGATCAGGAAGAGCGGCAGCAGCACGGCGGTGAACAGGGCGGTCCGGTTGCGCAGCAGCAGGATGCCCTCGGCCCGCCCCAGGGCGAGCAGCCGGCGGACGGAGGTGCTCTTCGGCCCGGTGGCGGTGGCGGTGGTGACGGCGGTGGTCATCGGGCGAGTCCGATCAGCTTGCGGCGGGCGGGGGGAGTGGCGGGGGAGTCGGCCGGGGGCTGGTGGGCGGCCTCGGCGGCGATGGCGAGGAAGGCCTGCTCCAGCGAGGCGCTGCGGGCGTCGAGGGCGCCGAGGGCGATGCCCTGGTGGTCGGCCCAGCCGAGCAACTCGGTCAGCGTCGCCTGGAGGTGCGGCGTGCGGACGGTGACCTTGCGGCCGTCGGCGGTGACGGTGGCACCGGCCAGCGGCGGGATCGAGGCGCCGGCGAACTCGGGGAGCTCGAAGGAGATCTGCGACGGCCGCCCGGCGATCACCTCGGCCACCGTGCCGGCGGCGACGATCCGGCCGCCGTGCATGATCGCCAGCCGGTCGGCGAGCTCCTCGGCCTCCTCCAGGTAGTGCGTGGTGAGCAGCACCGTGGTGCCCTGGGCGCGCAGCTCGCGGACCAGCCGCCAGACGGCGGCGCGGGCCTCCGGGTCGAGGCCGGTGCTCGGCTCGTCCAGGAAGAGCACCTCGGGCCGGCCGAGCAGGGCCATCGCCAGGTCGAGGCGGCGGCGCTCGCCGCCGGAGAGCTGCTTGACCCGGACGTCGCGGCGGTGGCGGAGGTCGACCAGCTCCAGCGCCTCGTCCAGCGGGCGGGCGTGGCTGGTGGCGCCGGCCCAGGCCCGGCCGGTCTCGGCGACGGTGAGGTCGCCGGGGAAGCCGCCCTCCTGGAGCATGATGCCGATCCGGGGCCGGACGGCGGCGCGCTCGCGGTACGGGTCGTGGCCGAGCACCCGGACCCGGCCCTCGGTCGGGGCGGCGAGGCCCTCGATCAGTTCCATGGTGGAGGTCTTGCCGGCCCCGTTGGTGCCCAGCAGCGCGAAGAGCTCGCCGCGGCCGACGGTCAGGTCGACGCCGCGGACGGCGTGGTACCGGCTGCTGCCGGCGCCGTAGTGGCGGTGCAGGTCGGTGACCTCGATCACGTGGTCGCCGGGGCGGTGGGGCTGGCTCGTTTCCATGCCTCAAGCCTCCCGTCGCCGGGGGGCCGGAGGCAGTGCGCGGCCTCATGAGAACCCGGTGCGGATCCACCAGTCCGCGATGACAAATGTCATGGGTGCGTTGCGCGGGAAACCGGGTGGGAAACCGGGCGCGGAAACCGGAAACGCCGAAGGGCCCTCTCGACCGAGAGGACCCTTCGTACTGGAGCGGACGACGAGATTCGAACTCGCGACCCTCACCTTGGCAAGGTGATGCTCTACCAACTGAGCCACGTCCGCAGGATGGAACTATGTAATTGTGCTGTGCTCGCGCACTGCGAGCGGACGACGAGATTCGAACTCGCGACCCTCACCTTGGCAAGGTGATGCTCTACCAACTGAGCCACGTCCGCACGGTGCCTGGTGGGGCACCGGCCGCCGGTCCGGATCTCTCCGTTGCGGCGACGAGGAATACTCTACAGCATCCGAAGGGGTGGTCGTCCCGCCCGCCGGATGCGGGCGGGACGACCGGTGCCTGCGGGCGTTCAGTTCGCCTCGGCGAACGCCTCGTACACGTGCTTCGGGATCCGGCCGCGGGCCGGCAGCTCCATGCCGCGGGACTGGGCCCAGGCGCGCACGGCGGCCGGGTCCGGGGTGAGGGCGGTGCGGCGGAAGGACTTCCCGGTGCGGCTCTGGCGGCGGCCGGCGGCGACGAACGGGGCGAGGGCCTCCCGCAGCTTTTCCGCGTTGTCCACGGACAAATCGATCTCGTACGACTTCCCGTCCACGCCGAAGTGGACGGTTTCCGCGGCGGCGCCGCCGTCCAGGTCGTCGGAGAGCGTGACAACTACACGCTGAGCCATGGGTGTCAATCCTCTCGGGCAATTCGGCCGACAAGGGCGCGGGTGCGCTCCCGGGCCTGATGTGCACCTATCGCGCACGTGCATGCGGGCAGGCCGGATGGCCGTGCCGGATACGCAGCACTCGCCGCGGCAGGTGGCCCTATTCTGCACCCGAAGCGGGGAGAAATCGAAGAGTCCGGCTTTCTTTTCCGTATATTCACGTGTCTTCGCCGGGACGCCGGATACCCGGTGCACTCGGCTGGCCGATCTGTCCGGAGTGCCGGTATTCGGGTGCTCTTCGGCCGTTCCCGGGAGGGGCCGGGGAATCCGGCGAAAAGGGGCGTACGGCGGGGGGTGCCGGGGGGATCGGGGCCTTGCGGGGTAAGGGTCGTGGGTCTACGCGCGTCACCATGCCCGGCCAGCAATCCCGCCCCAAACCCCCGGTAGTCTGGAGTTCCCCCGCCTCACGAAGACACCACCGGGAGTGCCAGTGGCACGCGTCGTAGTCGACGTCATGCTCAAGCCGGAGATCCTCGACCCCCAGGGACAGGCGGTGCAGCGCGCACTGCCCCGTCTCGGATTCACCGGGATCGCCGACGTCCGCCAGGGCAAGCGTTTCGAGCTGGAGCTGGAGGGCCCGGTCGACGACGCCGCGCTCGCCCGTATCCGCGAAGCCGCCGAGACCTTTCTCGCCAACACCGTGATCGAGGACTTCACGGTCCGCGTCGAGGAGGAGGGCAAGTGACCACCCGCGTCGGCGTCGTCACTTTCCCCGGCTCCCTCGACGACCGCGACGCCCGGCGCGCGGTCCGCCTCGCCGGCGCCGAGCCGGTCGCGCTCTGGCACCGTGACAAGGATCTCCACCAGGTCGACGCGGTCGTCCTGCCGGGCGGATTCAGTTACGGCGACTATCTGCGCTGCGGCGCGATCTCGCGCTTCTCGCCGGTGATGGAGACCGTCATCGAGCAGGCCAGGGCGGGAATGCCGGTTCTCGGTATCTGCAACGGCTTCCAGGTGCTGTGCGAATCGCACCTGCTGCCCGGTGCGCTGACCCGCAACGACTCGCTGCACTTCATCTGCCGCGACCAGAAGCTGCGGATCGAGAACAACGGCACCGCCTGGACCCGTGATTACGCGGCCGGCCAGGAAATCGTCGTCCCGCTGAAGAACGGCGAGGGCCGCTTCGTCGCCGACGAGCGCGTCCTGGACGAGCTGGAGGCCGAGGGCCGGGTGGTCGCCCGTTACCTCGACGTCAACCCCAACGGTTCGTACCGCGACATCGCCGGGATCACCAACGCCGCCGGCAATGTCGTCGGCCTGATGCCGCACCCCGAGCACGCCGTGGAGCCGCTCACCGGTCCCACCACCGAGGGCCTGGGCTTCTTCACTTCCGTCCTGAAGCAGCTGGTGAACGCCTGATGAGCCTCGACACCGTCAAGAACGCCGAGCAGACCCCGGACGCCGCCCAGCCGTGGGCCGAGCTCGGCCTCAAGCAGGACGAGTACGCGCGCATCCGGGAGATTCTCGGCCGCCGCCCGACCGGCGCGGAACTCGCGATGTACTCGGTCATGTGGTCGGAGCACTGTTCGTACAAGAGCTCCAAGGTCCACCTGAAGCAGTTCGGCGAGAAGAAGCCCGAGACGGACGCGATGCTCGTCGGCATCGGCGAGAACGCCGGTGTGGTCGACGTCGGCCAGGGTTACGCGGTCACCTTCAAGGTCGAGTCGCACAACCACCCGTCGTACATCGAGCCCTACCAGGGCGCGGCCACCGGCATCGGCGGCATCGTCCGCGACATCCTGGCGATGGGCGCCCGCCCGGTCGCCGTGATGGACCCGCTGCGGTTCGGCGCGGCCGACCACCCGGACACCCGGCGCGTGCTGCCCGGGATCGTCGCGGGCATCGGCGGCTACGGCAACTGCCTGGGCCTGCCGAACATCGGCGGCGAGGTCGTCTTCGACTCCTGCTACCAGGGCAACCCGCTGGTCAACGCGCTGTGCGTGGGTGTCATGAAGCACGAGGACATCCACCTCGCGCAGGCCTCCGGCGCCGGCAACAAGGTCATCCTGTACGGCGCCCGCACCGGCGGCGACGGCATCGGCGGCGTCTCGGTGCTCGCCTCCGAGACCTTCGACGACAGCAAGCCGGCCAAGCGCCCGGCGGTCCAGGTCGGCGACCCGTTCCAGGAGAAGCTCCTCATCGAGTGCACCCTGGAGATCTTCGGCGAGAAGCTCGTCAAGGGCATCCAGGACCTCGGCGGCGCCGGTCTGTCCTGCGCCACCTCCGAGCTGGCCTCGGCCGGCTCCGGCGGCATGCGGATCGACCTCGACACCGTGCACCTGCGCGACCACACGCTCTCGCCGGAGGAGATCCTCATGAGCGAGTCGCAGGAGCGCATGTGCGCCATCGTCGAGCCCGACAAGGTCGCCCGCTTCCTGGAGATCTGCGAGAAGTGGGACGTCATCGCCAACGTCATCGGTGAGGTCACCGACGGCGAGCGGCTGGAGATCTACTGGCACGGCGAGCTGGTCGTGGACGTGCCGCCGCGCACCGTCGCCCACGAGGGCCCGACCTACCAGCGCCCGTTCGCCCGCCCGAGCTGGCAGGACGCGCTGCAGGCCGACGCCCCGACCGCCGAGCGGCTGGCCCGCCCGACCACCGGCGAGGGCCTCAAGGCCGACCTGCTGAAGGTCGCCTCGCACCCGAACCAGGCCTCCAAGTCCTGGATCACCGACCAGTACGACCGCTACGTGCTCGGCAACACCGTGCTCTCGCACGGCGAGGACTCGGGCATGATCCGGATCGACGACGAGACCAACCTCGGCGTCTCGGTCGCCACCGACGGCAACGGCCGCTTCACCAAGCTGGACCCGTACACCGGCGCCCAGCTGGCCCTCGCCGAGGCGTACCGCAACGTCGCGGCCGGCGGTGCCAAGCCGCTCGCCGTCTCCGACTGCCTCAACTTCGGCTCCCCCGAGGACCCGGACGTGATGTGGCAGTTCGCCGAGGCGACCCGCGGTCTGGCCGACGCCTGCCTGACCCTGGGCACCCCGGTGACCGGCGGCAACGTCTCGCTGTACAACCAGACCGGCGAGGTCGCCATCCACCCGACCCCGGTGGTCGCGGTGCTCGGCGTCATCGACGACGTCACCCGCCGCACCCCGGTGGCCTTCGCCGAGGAGGGGCAGCTGCTCTACCTGCTCGGCGACACCGCGGACGAGCTGGGCGGCTCGGCCTGGTCGCAGGCGGTCCACGAGCACCTGGGCGGCCTGCCGCCCAAGGTCGACCTGGAGCGCGAGCGGCTGCTCGGCGAGATCCTGATCTCCGGCTCGCGCGACGGCATGATCGACGCCGCGCACGACCTCTCCGACGGCGGCCTGGGCCAGGCCCTGGTGGAGAGCTGCCTCAAGGGCGGCCGCGGCGCGCGGATCGTCGTGCCCGAGGGCCTGGACCCGTTCGTGTTCCTGTTCTCCGAGTCGGCCGGCCGCGCCGTGGTGGCGGTGCCGCGCAGCGAGGAGCTCCGGTTCAACGACATGTGCACCGCGCGGGGCCTGCCGGCCACCCGGATCGGTGTGGTCGACGGCGACACCCTGGACGTCCAGGGCCAGTTCACCGTCTCGCTGGCGGAGCTGAAGGACGCCCACACCGGCGTCATCGAGGCCCTGCTGGGCTGAGCCCGCACAGAGCGCGCCCCGGGGGCGGACGGTTCCGACCGGAACCGCCCGCCCCCGGGCGTATGTTGGGGCCCATGCCTGCCAAGTCCCGTACGTACCAGCCCGCCAGGGTGCACGCCGCGCTGAGGGCACAGATCGAGGCCCTGCGCGCGGCCGTCCACCGGTTGACCGCCGCCGACCTGGACCGGCCGACCCGGCTGGGGGAGTGGCGGGTGCGCGAACTGGTGGCCCATCTGAGCCTGGTGCTGGACCGGCTGCCGGAGCAGCTGGACGCCCCGGTGCCGGACGGGCCGCCGGTCACCCCGGCCCGGTTCACCGAGCTGACCGGGACGGTCGCCGAGACGGTCGACACCTCGGTGACCGGCTTCGCGGCGGAGGAGTACGCCGGCCCGCCCGAGGCGGTGGCCGTCCGTTTCGACCGGTCGGCGGACGCCGCCCGGGCCGCGCTGGACGCCGTGGCGGACGCCGCTCCCGCCCGGCCGGTGGCCATGCGGTTCGGCCCGATGCCGCTCACCGAGTTCCTGGTGACCCGGCTGGTCGAGACGGTGGTGCACGCCGACGACCTGGCCGACGCGCTCGGCCCTGAGCCGTTCCCGCACGACCGGCAGGCGGTGGCCGCCGTCACCCGGATGCTCGCCGACGCCTTCGCCGAGCGCGTCCCCGGCGGCGCGGTCGAGCTGCGGGTGCCGCCGTACGCGGTGGTGCAGGCCGTCGAGGGGCCCCGGCACACCCGGGGCACCCCGCCGAACGTGGTCGAGAGCGACCCGCTGACCTGGATCCGGCTGGCCACCGGCCGCACCGACTGGGCGGCGGCGGTCGACGCCGCCGCGGTGTCCGCCAGCGGCGAGCGCAGCGACCTGCGGGCGTACCTGCCGCTGCTCCGCTGAGCGCCTCGTACCCCTTACGGCCGCAGCCGGGCGGCCAGCTCCTCGGTCGCCCGGCGCAGCGGCTCGCCGGTCAGGGACGGGTCGACGGTGCTCTCGTAGGGGTCCTGGGTGAGCGTCAGCGCCAGGTCGCCCCGGCCCCGGACGGCGATCGGGCGACGCCCACCAGGCCCGCGCCCGGGGTGAGCCGGGTCTGCCCGGCGGTCGGCTGGTCGGCGCCGATCTGCTGGAGCTGGGCCACGCCGAGGTTGCCGTACCGCTGGAGGTGCGGGAGCAGCATGCTGATCACCGGGCCGTTCTCGGGGACGGCCAGCAGGTCGATCCGGGCCGGGGTGTCCCCGACGGTGAAGTGGCAGGTCACCCAGGCGCTCGGCGGCGTGGCCGGCATCGAGGGCAGCGAGGGCGGCGGGGTGGCGCCGGTGGGCCAGGGCTGGGCGGGGACGCCGTCGCCGACCTCGCCCTCGGCCACCGGCCGGTCCTTGGCGCCGGGGGTGACCGGGCGGTCCACGCCGGCCGCCCCGAGCGCCGCCGCGAGGTCCAGCGAGAACGGGCAGGGGCCGGTCGCCGGCAGTTCGCGGGCGGTGGAGCGGACCTGCTCGTAGGAGATCCGGCCGGTCCCGGCCGTCCCGGTGCCGCCGTCGGCGGCGCAGGCACCCGCCCCGAGCAGCAGCCCGGCGGCTCCGGCCAGGGCGAGCCCGCGGCGGTGGCGGGCCGGTGCCGGGCGGTGTGATTCCGGGCGGCGCGCGGTGGTGATCGAGGCGGTCATGGCGGCCAGCGTAGGCGGGCGGTGTCGCGGGCCGGGGCCGAAGGTGTCCCGACTCCGTCCCGGCCCGGGCCGGGTTCAGGGGACCGACGGTCCGCTGAGGTATGTGCCGTCGGTGCCGTAGGGCCAGGCGTTGGGCGTGCAGCCCTTGAGCCCGTAGATCTGCTGCATCATCGCGGGCGCCGGCTTGCCGGGGCCGGGGCAGCCCTCGTGGCCGTGGCCGATCCGGTGGCCGACCTCGTGGTTGATCACCAGGGCCCGGTACTCGTCGATCGGGCCGGCGAACTGGGGTGAACCGGTGGTCCAGCGCTTGACGTTGACCAGTACCTGGCTGCCGACGTTGCAGTTCACCTCGCCGCGGGTGTCGAGCCCGGCGGCGCCGCAGATCCGGTCCACGGTGGCGGGGGAGGCGATCTTCACGGTGAAGTCGTAGGCGCCCTCGGAGACCCGCTGGAAGCCGTTCCTCCGGTCGTTGGTCCAGCCGCGCCGGTCGGCCAGGACGGCCTGGACCTGCTGGGCGGAGGCGGCCGCGTCGATGCCGATGCCGTCCTCGACCTCCACCCGGTAGCGGCGGACCCGGCCGTGGCCGACCGGGTCGGCGGAGCCCGGGGCGATGGTGAAGGTGCCGGTGCCCCGGGCGGGGGCGCTCTCCGGTGCGCTCGGCTGCGGGGTGGGGGCCGGCGGGGGAGTCGGGGTCTCGGCGGGCGGCGGTGCCGCGGTGGTGGCCGGCGCCGGGGCGGTGGCCGTCGGCGTCGGGGCGCCCTCGGACGCGGCGACCCGGGCCCGGGCGGTCCGGTCGGCGCCGGGCAGCGCGTCGGGGCGGTTCAACACGAAGAGCGTGCCGCCCAGGATCGCCACTGCGGCGATCAGGGCGGTGAGCATGCCGGGCCCGAGCCGGCGGCGCGGCGGGCGACGGCGTCGGGTGCCCGCCCGGGCGCGGGCGGGGGCCCGGCGGCCCGCTCCGCCCGTCGCGCGGCGTGCCGGGCCGGACCCGGGACGCGCTGCGGTACGGGATCGGCGGGCGGGGCTGGGTGCGGGCACGCTGGGGCTCTCTGTCGACCGGGTGGGGCCGCGAACCCTCGAACTGACGTGCGCTCCCCCTCGCGCGCCCACCCTGGCACGGCGGGGCGGTGGATGTCCACGGATCCCGTGCGCACGGTGCGGACGGAAACCGCCCCCGGTGCCCGGACGGGCAGCGGGGGCGGTGTCGGCGGGTGGTCCGGTCACCGGGACCGGAGGGTCAGCCCAGGGTGGCGGCGGCGGTCGGCGAGCTGTCCCGCAGGAACTGCTGGCAGCGCTGCGCCTCCTCCTTCTCCTCGATCGCGGCGGCGGCCCGGCCGAGCGCGTGCAGCGCCCGCAGGAAGCCGCGGTTCGGCTCGTGCTCCCACGGCACCGGACCGTGGCCCTTCCAGCCGCTGCGCCGCAGCGCGTCCAGCCCGCGGTGGTAGCCGGTGCGGGCGTAGGCGTAGGACTCCACGACCCGGCCGGCCGCGTAGGCGTCGTCGGCGAGCTGGGCCCAGGCCAACGAGGAGGTCGGGAACTTCGCCGCGACCTCGGCCGGGGAGGCACCGCCGGCCAGCAGCTCCAGCGGAGCGGGCTCGGCGGGCAGGTGCGTGGGGGGCGGACCCCCGAGGAGGTTCTCGTGAATGGTCATGCCCCCCAGTGAACCACCGGGGGGCACGGACGCAGGACCTCGTACCGGGCGCCGGCATCGCGCCGGTGCGGGCCTTACTTCAGGCGGTTGCCGGCCGAGCGCAGCTGCTGGGCGGCCTCGACCACGCGGGAGGCCATGCCGGCCTCGGCGAGCTTGCCCCAGGTGCGCGGGTCGTAGGTGTTCTTGCGGCCGACCTCGCCGTCCACCTTCAGCACGCCGTCGTAGTTCTGGAACATGTGCGCGGCGACCGGGCGGGTGAAGGCGTACTGGGTGTCGGTGTCCAGGTTCATCTTCACGACGCCGTTCTCCAGCGCGGTGGCGATCTCCTCGGCGCTGGAGCCGGAGCCGCCGTGGAAGACGAAGTCGAACGGGTCGGTCTTGCCGTACTGCTTGCCGATCGCGTCCTGCAGCTCGCGCAGCAGCTCCGGCTTCAGCACGACGTTGCCCGGCTTGTAGACGCCGTGCACGTTGCCGAAGGAGGCGGCCAGCAGGTAGCGGCCCTTCTCGCCCAGGCCCAGCGCCTCGGCGGTGCGGACGGCGTCGTTGACGGTGGTGTACAGCTCGTCGTTGATCTCGTGGGTGACGCCGTCCTCCTCGCCGCCGGTCGGGGTGATCTCGACCTCAAGGATGATCTTCGCGGCGGCGGCCTGGGCGAGCAGCTCCTGGGCGATGGCCAGGTTGTCGCTCAGGGTCTCGGCGGAGCCGTCCCACATGTGCGACTGGAAGAGCGGGTTCTGCCCCTTGGCCACGCGCTCGGCGGAGACCGCCAGCAGCGGGCGGACGTAGCCGTCCAGCTTGTCCTTGGGGCAGTGATCGGTGTGCAGCGCGACGGTGATGTCGTACTTGGCGGCGACGATGTGCGCGAACTCGGCGAGCGCGACGGCGCCGGTCACCATGTCCTTGTTGTGCTGGCCGCCCAGGAACTCCGCGCCGCCGGTCGAGATCTGGATGATGCCGTCACTCTCGGCCTCGGCGAAGCCGCGGAGCGCGGCGTGCAGGGTCTGCGACGAGGTCACGTTGATCGCCGGGTAGGCGAACTTGCCCGCCTTGGCCCGGTCCAGCATCTCGTTGTAGACCTCGGGAGTTGCGATGGCCATGCGAATCCGCTCCTGTCGGGTTTGCGGCGTACGGACGGTGCTGTCCGACGCTGTGTACGCCTTGTGACGACTCCGGGGTACCGGGGCCGGTGCGCGGCTCTGCGGTGCGGCGGACCGGTACCAAGGTTCGAGGCAGCGGCCGCGGTGCGGCGATGAGGGTGTTCGCCACTGCGGGCCGGACGCCGGTGCCATCTTCCCAGAATGCCCGTCGGCTCCACCATGCGGCCCGCCAGTCGGGACGGCGGGCCCGCGGCCGCCGCCGGGGCGCCCTCCCGGGGGGTCCAGCGGGGTCCTCCCGAGGCGGGGGGCGGGGTGCGACGAAAGGATGAGCGCCCGCTCGACCCCCGGTGCGAAGCCCTCGTGAAGACGGGCCCGCTATCCTGCGCCGTGTGGACTACAACCAGCTGGCCGTCAATCTGCTCGACGCCAAATCACTGATCTCGTCCCTCGGTGCCATCGGGCTGATCGCGATCATCTTCGCGGAGACCGGCCTCCTGGTCGGGTTCTTCTTCCCGGGTGACTCGCTGCTCATCATCGCCGGTGTGGCCTCGTCGAGCGCCGCCTCGTCGGTCCTCGGCGACGGTGCGAAGCTGCCGCTCGCGACCCTGCTGATCGGGGCCCCGATCGCGGCGATCGCCGGCGCCCAGCTCGGGCACCAGATCGGCGTGAAGGTCGGACCGAAGATGTTCGACAAGCCCGAGTCGAAGATCTTCAAGCGCGAGTACGTGCTGAAGGCCGAGGAGTACTTCAACCGCTTCGGCCCCGGCAAGGCCGTCGTGCTCGCCCGCTTCATGCCGATCGTCCGGACCTTCCTGAACCCGGTCGCGGGCACCCTGGAGATGCCGGCCAAGACCTTCTTCCTCTGGAACGTGGTCGGCGGCGTCCTGTGGACCGAGTCGATGCTGCTGATCGGCTACTTCTTCGGTGACGCGCTCGCCCCGGTGATCGACAAGTACCTGATCCCGGCGGTGCTGCTGATCGTGCTGCTGTCGATCTCGCCGATGATCGTCGAGGTGCTGCGCGAGCGCAAGAAGAAGAAGGCGGGCGGTGCGCAGGCCGCCGACGGCGGCGAGGCCGTCCAGGCCGGCGGCCGGCACCGGCGCGACTGAGACCCGCTCCCGCGGATTCGTACCACGGCCCGGGGCCGGTGTGTTTCACGTGAAACACACCGGCCCCGGGCCGTTCGTCGTGCGGGGGAGGGGGCGGGCTCAGAGGCCCAGGTCCTCCAGGGTGTACGCGGTGACGTACGGCAGGCCCTCGGCCTCGACCGCGGCGGCGCCGCCGCGCTCGACGATCACCGCGACGCCGACCACCTCGGCGCCCGCCTCGCGCAGCGCCTCGACGGCGGTCAGCACCGACCCGCCGGTGGTGGAGGTGTCCTCGACGGCCAGCACCCGGCGGCCCTTGACCTCCGGGCCCTCGATCCGGCGCTGCAGGCCGTGCGCCTTGCCGGCCTTGCGGACCACGAACGCGTCCAGCTCACGGCCGCGCGCGGCGGCGGCGTGCAGCATCGCGGCGGCGACCGGGTCGGCGCCCAGGGTCAGCCCGCCGACGGCGTCGTACTCCAGGTGGGCGGTGGCGTCCAGCATCACCCGGCCGACCAGCGGAGCGGCCTGGCCGTCCAGCGTGATCCGGCGCAGGTCGACGTAGTAGTCGGCCTCCTTGCCGGAGGAAAGGGTGACCTTGCCGTGGACGACGGCCTTGTCCTTGATCTGTGCCAGCAGGGCGTCGCGGTCGTTGCTCATGAGCGTCCAGTCTAGGCCCTGTTCCCGGCCCCGTGCCGCCGGCTAGCGCCGCCGCAGGGCCCTGACCAGCACCACCGCGCCGCCCAGCAGGGCGACCCCGCCGCCGATCATCCACGGCACCGCGTTGCGGCCGCCGACGCCCGGCACCACGATGCCGCCGGCGTCGCCGCCCCAGCGGGAGGCCGCCCGGGCCCGGGCGCTGCGGGCCGGCAGCGCCGGTGCGTACGGGCCGCGCGGCGGGGCGTGGTCGACCTCCTCGGCGGAGCGGCCGACGATGCTGCGGCGCACCGGGCCGCCGAGCACCGGCTCCTGCTCGTAGCCGAACGGCAGCTCGGCGGGGAGTTCGGCGGAGACCTCCTCCTCGGCGGCGGGCTCCTCGGCCCCGGCCGACCCGGTCGCCCCGGCGGGCTCGTCGACGTCGTCGGCGTCCGCGTCGGCGTTCCCGAGCGGGAGGCCGAAGCGCTCGGCGTCGGCGTCGGAGAAGGCGATGAGGTCGGACAGGTCGTCGTCGAGGTCGTCGCCGGGCTCGTCCTCGCGGTCCTCCTGGCGGTCCTCCAGGAACACCACGGTGGCCTCCTCGGCGGTGTCCTCCGCCGCGGCCGCGCCGTCCTGCTCGCCCTCGGTGCCTTCGAGGTCGGCCTCGGTCCCGGCCTCGTCGTCGGCGGCCCCGGCCGCGTCGTCCTGGGAGGTCAGGGCGGCGGTGAAGCGGTCCAGCAGCCGGCGGCCGGCCGCGTCGAGCGTCTCGTCGTCGAACTCGGCGAGCCGCCCGGTGGCGCTCAGGTCACCGGTGAAGCGGACCACCGAGGTCCCCTCCCCGGCGCCCTCGGCGACGCTGATCCGCACGGTCGCGGTCGCCTCGCCGGTGCCGCGCGCCTCCTGCCCCTCGGCGAACGCGGTCAGCACGCCCTCGCGGCCCTCGATCAGCGAGAGCACGCCCTTGAACGTGATGGTGGAGGCGCCGATCCGCAGCTTCAGCCGCCCGCCGATCTCCTCCGCCGCGCCACTGCCGACGGCGGCCGGTTCGGTGCTCAGCCCCGGCACGGAACGCGCCAGCAGCGCGGGATCCTGCAGGGCCTGCCGGACCTGCCCGGCCGGCATCGGGACGACAACCTCATGCTCCATGCCACGGAGCCTACCGACCGAACCCCCTCCCGACCCCGCCCTGTCCCCCACCGACCCCCGCGTCCCGCCCCGGGACGGCCCCGCCGGCGGGCGGCGGGGCCGGTTCTCCCCCCGTCAGTGCGGGCCGAGGAGGGTGAGGGCGGCAGGTGGACGGAGGGGGCGGAGGGCGGTGAGGCGGGCGGCGGAGGCGCGCAGGGTGTCCGGGGTGAGGGCGCGCGGCGGGGGCGCGTCCGGCGCGAGGGTGAGCGGTGGCTGGGCGGCCGCCGCGAGCAGGAAGCTCTGGCTGCCCTCCGGCCCCGGGCGGCAGCTGGCCGTCGCACTGCCCGCGACGGCGTACGGAACGGTCCGCAGCCCGGCGGCCCGCAGTCCCGACTCCGCCTGCCACAGGCCCTGCCACCCGTGCTGCTCGTCACCGCCGCGGACGGCGAGCCGCCCGCCGGGCGCGAGCAGCCGGGTGGTGAGGCCGTAGAACTCCTGGGAGTGGAACGTCACCGGGCCGCCGTCGGCGGGCGCCGGCAGGTCGGCGAGGACGACGTCGAAGGACTCCCCGGGACGGGGGCGGACGGTGCGCAGCCACTCCAGCGGGTCCGCCTGCGCGGTGCGCACCCGGGGGTCGTCCAGCGAGCGGCCGGAGAGCGCGGCGAGGCCGGGGTCGGTGCGGGCGAGCCGGGGGAGCGCCGGGTCGCGGTCGACCACCAGCACGGAGCGCACGCCGCGGTGCCGCAGCACCTCCCGCAGGGCCAGGCCGTCCCCGCCGCCGAGCAGCAGCACCCGGGCGTCCGGCCCGGCGGCCATCGCGGGGTGGACGAGCCCCTCGTTGCCCCGGTACTCGTCGGGTCCGCAGACCGCGAGCCGGCCGTCGAGGTAGAGCCGCAGCGGGCCCTCGGCGGGGCCGGTGAGCACGATCTCCTGGTGCCGGCTCTGGCTGACGGTGCGGACCTGCCCGCCGTACAGGGCCTGCCGGGCGGCGCGTTCGACCGCGTCGGACCAGGCGGCGGCCGCGGCGAGCAGGGCCAGGACGAGCCCGCAGCCGCCCCAGAGCAGCAGCCGCACCCGGGGCGCGGGCTCCTCGCGGAACAGCCAGAGCACCACGGCGGCCCCGGCGACGGCGTTGACCGCGCCGGTGACCAGCGCGCCGCTGCCGGGGCCCAGCACGGGCAGGATGAGGAACGGGAAGGCGAGCCCGCCGATCAGCGCGCCCACGTAGTCGGCGGCGAACAGGTCGGCGGCGGCGCGTCCGGCGTCCTCGTGGCGGATCCGCTGGACGAGGGTCATCAGCAGCGGGATCTCGGCGCCGATGAGCACGCCGATCAGGCCGGTCAGTGCGACCATCGCGGCCTGGTAGTGGCCGATCCAGGCCCAGCCGGAGTAGACCGCCAGGACGGACAGGCCGCCGGTGAGCGCGAGGGCGCACTCGACCACGGCGAAGGCGGTGGCCGGCCGGCGGGTGAACCGCTTGGCGAGCAGCGAGCCGAGGCCCATCGAGAACACCATGACGGAGAGCACGACCGAGGTTTGGGTGACCGAGTCCCCGAGCAGATAGTCGCCGAGGGCCACGAGTTCCAGCTCGTAGACGAGCCCGCAGGCCGCGCAGACGAACGCGGCCAGCAGGACCACCAGCCGGGCCAGCTCGGGGTGGGCGCGCAGCCGGGAGCGGCGGCGGGCGGGCAGCGGGGCCAGGTTCCGTCCTGGCCGGGGCGGGCTGCCGTCGTCGAGGTCGAGGCTCGGCTGTGCGGGCGGCGGACCGGCCGGATGATTGATCACGAACAAACGCTAGGCGACGTGCGGGACGGACGGCTGCGCCCATTCGACGGACAGCGTGACATGGCAGGTTGACGAATCGTTCCTGCGTGCGAATGAAAGCTGCTGGGCCGGCCTATGGGCGGCTCGTCGGCGTCGGCGTCGCTCATCGGGGGACCACCAGCGAGGACCGGGTGCAGACCAGCTGCCCCTCCTGCGGATAGGCGTGCCAGGTGCGCCAGAGCAGCCGGTCCGCGCCGCCCTGGGCGACCAGCGCGGTGAAGGCGCTGGGGTCGCCGGGGAAGACGCCGGCCAGGCCGCGCGGATGCCCCTCGACCAGGGCCAGCAACTCCTGGGCGCGGGCGGCGAAGTCGTGCGGCGGCAGGGCCTCGATCCGGGCGGCGAACTCGTACTCCCAGCCGTCCACCTGCTTGGCCACCCGGGCGGGCAGCGGCGTGCGGCGGCCGGGCAGGCAGGCGACGGTCTCCAGGCAGTGACCCGGCCCGGCGGCGATCACCACCTGGTGGGAGGCGCCCAGCAGGCGCAGCTGGAGGGTGCCGGGCGGGCCGGGGTGGCCGGGGCCGTCGAGTCTCAGGTCGCGGACCGCGAGGGCGGGCAGCGGATCGCCGCCCAGGCACCAGGCCAGGTCACCCGCGCGGGTGTCCGTGTAGGAGGTCTGCAAAGTGGTGAGCATGCTCGGCTCCGCGTTTCAGCTCCGTGCGCGCCCGCCGAGCAGCAGCGAAGGAGGCCTAGGCAAGGGCGAGGCTGTTCGTGGCTGTGCGGTCCAGGACGCGGCCGACCGTGGAAGGAAGGATTCCGGCTGGAGATTCAGCAGCAGAGAAGCACGAATACGCCGGGTCCGTCGGTGATTTACCCAACTTTGTCAAGCATTCACCGTTTCGAGCACATCTGCTTCCCTGCTCTGATCGACCCGGTGTGCGACTATGCACAGCCCGCGCCCCTCGCCCCGGTCCACGCGCCGTGTGCGCTGCCCACACGCCGCCCGCACGTCCTGCACGCCCCCACCCTCTCACCCCGGGCGCACCGCCCCGCCTCCTCGCCCGGACCCTGTCCGGCAGCCGGAACGAATTGCCCGACAGGCAGCAACCTCACGGCCTGTCGGGCGAATTGACGAATCGTCAGAGCGTGCGAGTGGTCCCGGCGATGGGTCAGACCCGGGACAGCCGGGAGAGGCGGTCGACCGCCTCCTCCAGGACGGCGGTCTGCTTGCAGAAGGCGAAGCGGACCAGCGGGCGGCCGGCCTCGACGTCGTCGTAGAAGACGGCGTTGGGGATGGCGACGACGCCGCAGCGCTCGGGGAGGGTGCGGCAGAAGGCGATGCCGTCCTTCTCGCCCAGGGGGGTGATGTCGGCGGTGATGAAGTAGGTGCCCTCGGGCCGGAAGACCCGGAAGCCGGTGGCGGCGAGGCCGTCGGCGAGCAGGTCGCGCTTGCGCCGCAGATCGTCGCGGAAGTCCTCGAAGTAGCCGTCGGGCAGGTGCAGGGCCTCGGCGACGGCGTGCTGGAAGGGGCCGGCGCTGACGAAGGTGAGGTACTGCTTGGCGGCGCGGACGGCGGCGACCAGTTCGGGGGCGCCGGTCACCCAGCCGATCTTCCAGCCGGTGAAGGAGAAGCTCTTGCCGGCCGAGGAGATCGTCACGGTGCGCTCGCGCATCCCGGGCAGGGCGGCGACGGGGTGGTGGGCGCCGTTGAAGACGAGGTGCTCGTAGACCTCGTCGGCGACCACCAGCAGATCGTGCTCGACGGCGAGTTCGGCGATGGCGGTGAGCTCGTCGGGGGTGAGGACGAGGCCGGTCGGGTTGTGCGGGGAGTTGATCAGCAGCAGCCGGGTGCGCGGGGTGACCAGTGCGCGCAGTTCGTCCAGGTCCGGGCGGAAGTCCGGGGTGCGGAGGGTGAGCGGGACCCGGACGGCGCCGGCCAGCGCGATGCAGGCGGCGTAGGAGTCGTAGAACGGCTCGAAGGCGATGACCTCGTCGCCGGGCTCCAGCAGGGCGAGCAGGGAGGCGGCGATGGCCTCGGTGGCACCGGTGGTGACCAGTACCTCGGTGTCCGGGTCGTACGACAGCCCGTAGAAGCGCCGCTGGTGCGCGGCGACCGCGGTCCGCAGCTCGGGGACGCCGAGGGCGTGCGGGTACTGGTTGCCGTTCCCCTCGCGCAGGGCCCGGACGGCGGCCTCGCGGACCTCCTCGGGGCCGTCGGTGTCCGGGAACCCCTGGCCGAGGTTGATCGAGCCGGTGGCCGCGGCCAGGGCGGACATCTCCGCGAAGATCGTCGTTCCCATGCCCGCCAGCCGGCGGTTCAACAGCGGCCTCGCACCCATCACGGCTCCTCGTACGTGTCGGCGGTGGTCGGCCCATCCTCGGGCCAGGGGGCGTCCGGGGACAAGACGGCCCGCCACCGGGTGCCGGTGGCGGGCCGTACGGGGGAGCGTCCCCGGTGATCAGCTCTCGTCGGTGCCGTCGGACGGCTTGCCCTCGCCGCCCTCGCCCTCGATGTCGTCCTGCAGGCCGAGGCGCTCGACGATCCACTGCTCGAAGCCGACGGCGGCCTGGGTCCAGTTGGCGGTGGTGGTCACGAAGTAGTCCAGGTTGACGCCGGTGCCGACGATCATCTGGGCCTCGCCGATCAGGCGGACCACGCCGTCCTCGTGGGTGTGGGTGTAGACCTTGGGCCAGAGGGTCTCACGGTTCCACTCGTCGATCAGGTCGAGGACCTCGCCCTTCTTCTCCAGCGGGTACGAGCGGTCGTAGAACGCCCGGACCGCGAAGAGCTCCTTCTGCTCGCCGCGGAACATGTAGTAGACGCGGAAGCCCTCCCAGGGGGCGGTGAGGTCGCCCTCCTCGTCGACGCCGTGCTTGAGCTGCATCTGGTCGAGGAGCTGGCCCACCAGGTTCTGGTCCGGGACGATGATCGGCGGCGGGCCGGCCGGACGCCCGCCCTGGCCTCCGGGCTGGCCACCCTGGGGCATGCCGAACGACGGGATGGACGACGGGTCGATGCTCATGGGGTCCTCTTCCTCAGTGCACGTGGTGGTCGGCAATGAGAGGCCGCCCTTCCGAGTCCATCCTGCCTCATCCGGGGCCCACCTCACAGGGGTGGCCGCAAGCCGGCCCGGCATGGCCGGATCATGGTCCGCCCCCCGGAAACGCCGGGGGCCGGACCATGATCCTTCCGCTGTGACGGCGGGCTACTTCTCCAGCGGTCCGCGGGCACGGACGGTGAGGCGGTCGCCGTCCTCGTCCCGCTCGACCAGCACGGTGTCGCCGTCGTGCACCTGGCCCGCCAGGATCGCCCGGGCCAGCTGGTCGCCGATCGCGGACTGCACCAGCCGGCGCAGCGGCCGGGCGCCGTACGCCGGGTCGTAGCCGGTGAGCGCCAGCCAGTCCCGGGCGGCCTCGGAGACCTCCAGGGTGAGCCGGCGCTCGCGCAGCCGGTCGCCCAGCCGGGCGACCTGGAGGTCGACGATCCGGGTCAGCTCGGCGGTGCCCAGCGGCTCGAAGACCACGATGTCGTCGAGCCGGTTGAGGAACTCCGGCTTGAAGGCGGCCCGCACCGACTCCAGCACGAGGTCCTTCTTCCGCTCCTCCGGGGTGGCCGGGTCCACCAGGAACTGGCTGCCCAGGTTGGAGGTGAGGATCAGGATCGCGTTGCGGAAGTCCACCGTGCGGCCCTGGCCGTCGGTGAGCCGGCCGTCGTCGAGCACCTGCAGCAGCACGTCGAAGACCTCGGGGTGGGCCTTCTCCACCTCGTCCAGCAGCACCACGCTGTACGGGCGCCGGCGGACCGCCTCGGTGAGCTGGCCGCCCTCCTCGTAGCCGACGTACCCGGGCGGGGCGCCGACCAGGCGGGAGACCGAGTGCTTCTCGCCGTACTCGCTCATGTCGATGCGGACCATCGCCCGCTCGTCGTCGAAGAGGAAGTCGGCCAGCGCCTTGGCGAGTTCGGTCTTGCCGACGCCGGTCGGGCCGAGGAAGAGGAAGGAGCCGGTCGGGCGGTCCGGGTCGGCGATGCCCGAGCGGGTGCGCCGCACGGCGTCCGAGACGGCCTGCACGGCCTCCGCCTGGCCGATCAGTCGGCGGCCCAACTCGTCCTCCATGCGCAGGAGTTTGGCGCTCTCGCCCTCCATCAGCCGGCCGGCCGGGATGCCCGTCCAGGAGGCCACCACATCGGCCACGTCGTCCGGGCCGACCTCCTCCTTGACCATCGAGGCGGAGGCGTCCTCACCGGCGGCGCGCTCCTGGGCGTCGGTGAGCTCCTTCTCGGCGGCCGGGATCTCGGCGTACATCAGCTTGGACGCGCGCTCGAAGTCGCCGTCCCGCTGGGCGCGTTCGAGCGCGCCGTGCAGGTCGTCCAGCCGCTCCTTGACCTCGCCGACCCGGTTCAGGCTCTTCTTCTCCTGCTCCCAGCGGGCCGTGAGCACGCTCAACTGCTCGTTCTTGTCGGCGAGATCGCGGCGCAGCCGGGCCAGCCGGTCGACCGAGGCCGGGTCCGACTCCTTCTCCAGGGCCAGCTCCTCCATCCGCAGCCGGTCGACGGCGCGCTGGAGTTCGTCGATCTCGACCGGGGAGGAGTCGATCTCCATCCGCAGCCGGGAGGCCGCCTCGTCGACCAGGTCGATCGCCTTGTCGGGCAGGAAGCGGGAGGTGATGTAGCGGTTGGAGAGGGTGGCCGCGGCGACCAGGGCGGCGTCCGCGATCTGCACCTTGTGGTGCGCCTCGTAGCGGCCCTTGAGCCCGCGCAGGATGGCGATGGAGTCCTCGACGCTGGGCTCGCCGACCAGCACCTGCTGGAAGCGCCGCTCCAGGGCCGGGTCCTTCTCGATCCGCTCGCGGTACTCGTCCAGGGTGGTGGCGCCGACCATCCGCAGCTCGCCACGGGCCAGCATCGGCTTGAGCATGTTGCCGGCGTCCATCGCGGAGTCGCCGCCGGCGCCCGCGCCGACCATGGTGTGCAGCTCGTCGATGAAGGTGACGACCTGGCCGTCGCTCTGCTTGATGTCGTTGAGGACGGCCTTCAGCCGCTCCTCGAACTCGCCGCGGTACTTGGCGCCGGCGACCATCGCGCCGAGGTCCAGGGCGACCAGGCGCTTGCCGCGCAGCGACTCCGGCACGTCGCCGGCCACGATCCGCTGGGCCAGGCCCTCGACGACGGCGGTCTTGCCGACGCCGGGCTCGCCGATCAGCACCGGGTTGTTCTTGGTCCGGCGGGAGAGCACCTGGACCACCCGGCGGATCTCCTGGTCCCGGCCGATCACCGGGTCGAGCTTGCCGTCCCGGGCGGCCTGGGTGAGGTCGGTGCCGTACTTCTCCAGCGCCTTGTAGGTGCCCTCGGGGTCCGGCGAGGTGACCCGGGCGCTGCCCCGGACGTCCTTGAACGCGGCGAGCAGCGCCTTCGGGGTGGCGCCCTGGCGCACCAGCAGTTCGGCGACCGCGCCGCCCTCGGCGGCCAGGCCGACCAGCAGGTGCTCGGTGGAGACGTACTGGTCGTCGAGGTCGTCGGCGCGCTTGCCGGCCTCGGTCAGCACGGCCAGGGTGTCGCGGGCCAGCTGCGGCGCGGCGACGGTGGCGCCGGACGCGCTGGGCAGCGCGGTGAGCTGGCGGCGGGCCTCGGCGTCGACCCGGGACACGTCCGCGCCGACCGCCTCCAGCAGCGGTCTGGCGATGCCCTCGGGCTGCTCCAGCAGGGCGATCAGGATGTGCACCGGCTTGACGTCCGGGTTGCCGACGGCCCCGGCCTGCCGGATCGCGGCGGACAGGGCGTCCTGCGTCTTGGTGGTGAACTTGCTGGCGTCCACTGCTGGGGGGTCCTCCCTCGTCGTGCTGATGTCTGACGTCTACAGCATGCACTAAGTTGAGTCTATTCCGCTCAACTTTTGGATGAACGGTCGGGGCGGACCCGCAGCGCGGGGCGCCCGGGTGATCCGCCGGGCTCCCGGGCGGTCTTCGGCGGCAGGGTCCGGGCCTGCGCCATCCGCGCCTGGTGGGTCCCGGCCGTCCGCCGGGTCAGCGCCAGCAGCTCCCGGGCCGGCCCGGTCGGACGCTGCCCGGCCGGCCAGACCGCCCGCAGCGGCCGCCGCAGGTCCAGCTCCTCCACCAGCCGCACCGCCACCAGCCGCCGGGTCGCCAGCTCCTCCACCACCGCCAGCTCGCTCAGGCAGACCGGCCCGGCCCCGGTCATCGCGGCCGCCTTCAGCGCCGTCGAGGAGGCCAGCTCCAGCCGCGGCGACGCGGTGCCCCCGTACGGCGCCAGCGCCATCTCCAGCACCTCCCTGGTCCCCGACCCCGGTTCGCGCAGCACCAGCGGGGTCGCCGCCAGCTCCCGGCCGGACAGCGGCGCCCGGCGCCGCGCCCACGGATGGTCCGGCGCCACCACGACCACCAGCCGGTCGGCCGCCACCACCGCGCCGGCCAGCCCCGCCGGGGGCAGCGGCCCCTCGACGAAGCCGAGGTCCGCGTCCCCGGCCAGCACATGGCCCGCCACGTCCGCCGAGTTGGCGGTGCGCAGCGTCACCGCCGTGCCCGGACTGACCGCGTGCAGCGCCAGCAGCCAGCCCGGCATCAGGTACTCGGCGACGGTCAGACTGGCCACCACGGTCAGCCGGGCGTCCCGGCGCTCGCGCAGCGCGTCGATCCCGGCGTCCAGCGCCTGCGCCGCCTCCACCACCTGCCGCGCCCACTCCACCACCAGCCGGCCCGCCTCGGTGGGCCGGGAGCCGCGCGGGGAGCGCTCCAGCAGGGGGACGCCGATCTGCCGCTCCATGCCCTTGATCCGGGCGCTGGCGGTCGGCTGGCTCACCCCGAGTTCGGCGGCCGCCCGGCCGACGCTGCCGAGCCGGGCCACCGCGAGCAGCAGCTCCAGTGCACCGAGTTCGGGGACACGCGGGGAGAGGGCCATAGGTTCAGGCTATGCCCTCATAGAGCGCGCGGCGCTACCGGCGTCCGCCGCCCCGGGCGACGGTGGATGCCATGGCCACCCTGCTCAGCCCCGCCCCCAGCCCCCGCGCGTCCACCCGCGCCCGCCGCCTCGACCTCGCCCAGCTCGGCCCGAACTGGTACGCGGCGGTCATGGGAACGGCCATCGTCGCCAACGGCGCGGCCGCCCTGCCCGTCCGGTGGCCCGGACTGACCGGCTTCGCCGAGCTGATGTGGGCGCTCGCGCTGGCCGGCCTGCTGGTGCTCGGCGCCGCCCGGGCCGTCCACCACACCCGGCACCGCGCGGCCGCCCGCGCGCACCTGCTGGACGACCCGGCCACCGCCGTCTTCTACGGCTGCCCGCCGATGGCGCTGCTCTCGGTCGGCCTCGGCACCCTGACCGTCGGCTCCCGGGTCATCGGCACCGGCCCGGCCGTCGCGATCGACCTCGCGCTCTGGACGGCCGGCACCCTGTTCGCGCTCGCCGTCGCGGCCGGCATCCCGTACCTGATGATCACCCGGCACGCCGTCTCCCCGCTCACCGCCAACCCGACCTGGCTGCTGCCCGTGGTGGCCCCGCTGGTCGCCTCCGCCACCGGCCCGGCGCTGGTCCCGCACCTGCCCGCCGGCGCCGCCCGGGAGACGCTGCTGTACGCCTGCGCCGCGCTGTTCGGGATCGGCGTGCTGGCCACCCTGGCGCTGCTGCCGGTGGTGCTCACCGGCCTGGTGCACAGCAAGCTGCCGGCCCTGGCGCTCACCCCGACGCTCTTCCTGGTGCTCGGCCCGCTCGGCCAGTCCACCACCGCCGTCCACCAGCTGGCCGACGCCGCCGGTCCGGTGTTCCCCGGCCCGGCGCCCGCGCTGCGCACCCTCGCCGAGCTGTTCGGGGTGGCGGTGCTCGGCGTCGCGATGCTCTGGCTGCTGCTCGCCGTCGCCGCCAACCTGCGCGCCCGGCGCGCCGGGATGGGGTTCGCGATGACCTGGTGGGCGTTCACCTTCCCGGTCGGCACCTGCGTCACCGGCGCGGCCGCGCTCGCCCGGCACACCGGGTTCCCCGGCTTCACCGCGCTCGCCGCCGGCCTGTTCGCGCTGCTGCTGGCCGGCTGGGCGCTCGCGGCGGGCGGCACGGCCGCCGCGCTGGCCGGCGGCCGGCTGCTGGCCCGCTGAGCGGCCGACGGGATTCCGGAACACGCGACTTCGCCGCCGACCGGCCGGACGGTCGGATAAACTCCAACCCACCTCGCTGACCTGCACGTTCGCAGAAACCGGAAGCGGCCCGCGACCGGGCGCGCCGGACCGCCGGTGCAGGTTCCTGCAATTGCGAGAACATGCAGCAGGGTGGCACTTGTTCACCGGCCGTCACGCTGTGAGGGTGGAGCCACGCCAGGTCGTCCGGGCAACCGCAGCCCGAGGACGGCGACTTGCTCTTCATACTGGATGCGACCGGTACGTCCGCACGTGCCCGCATATCGGGGGGGAGAGCGCCGGCCGGGACGCCATGTGTGGTGATGGCCCCCGGGACCGGAGCCGGCGAGGCGTTGCTGCTCCGCCTCGACGGAAGCGCTGGGACCTGCGTACCGGCGGCTCCCCGGACCCGGGTGCGACGGCACCCGGGGGCCGGGGGACCGCCGGGCCCCAGTACCGTGATCACCGCCGAGCCCACCCGCGCGCGGCGCGCGCAGCACCACCGACCCGCGAGCACCGGCAGGGAGCGTTCCACGTGACGTTCGATGCGACGGCGGACCCGACGGCCGTCCGCGGCGGCGGCGCGGTCGGCCCCGCCGCCGGCACCGGCGAGCCCGACGAGGCCGCGCGCCGGCTCTACCTCGCGATCCTCGCCGACGGCGGCCGGGTACGGATCGCCGACGTCCCCGAGGCCGACCAGGAACCGGTGCGCCGGCTCGTCGCCATCGGCCTGCTGATGACCAATCCGATGGACGCCTGCTACACCGCCGTCAGCCCCCGCTCGGTCAGCGACCGCCTCGGCGCCGAACTGCGCAGCGAGGCCACCCGCCTGCTGGTCCGCGCCGAGAACCTCCCCGGCGTCCTGGACTCCCTCACCCGCGCCTACGACGCGATGCCCCGCCCGCCGGAGCGCTCCGGCGGCGCGGTCTACATCGAGGGCCACATCCACATCCGGCACCGGATCTCCCAGCTGGTCGCCGACTGCCGCACCGAGGTGCTCACCGCCCAGCCGGGCGCCCGCCCCGCCGACGCGCTCAAGATCGCCATCCAGCAGGACGTGCGGCTCCTCCAGCGCGGCTGCTCGCTGCGCACCCTCTACCAGCCGGTCGCGATCGCCGACCCGCCCGCCCTCGCCTACGTCGAGGAGGTCACCCGGCGCGGCTCGCTGATCCGGATCCTGGACGAGCCCTTCGAGCGGCTGATGGTCTTCGACCGCTCGGTGGCGGTGATCCCCGCCAGCGACGACCACAGCACCGCCGCGTTCATCACCGACTCGGCGGCGATCGCCTTCATCGTCAACGCCTTCGAACGCGACTGGGCCCGCGCCGACGCCACCGACTGGTCCGCCGTCCTCAGCCAGGGCCCCGCCCACAGCAGCGCCCCCGAACGCGTCGGCCGGCTGCTCGCCCGCGGCCTGACCCAGCGCGCCGTCGCCACCCGCCTGGGCCTGAGCGAACGCACCGTCGCCGCCCACATCTCCCGGCTGCGCGACCGCTACGGCGCCCAGACCCTGTTCCAGCTCGGCTGGCTGATGAGGGGCGGCCGTGACGGCGGATGAGCCCACCCCCGCCGAGCGGAACCTCTACCTGAGCGCCCTGGCCGGCGGCGGCCGCCTCGCCCCGCCGCCCACCGCCGACCCGGCGGCCCTGGCCGGCCTGGTCGGCCGGGGTCTGCTCGCCCGCACCGCGAACGGCTGCACCGCCGTCGACCCGCGTACGGCCGGCGACCGGCTCACCGCCGAGCTGTGCACCGAGGCCACCGGCCTGCTGCTCCGCGCCGAGCACCTCCCGGAGGTCCTCGCACCGCTCACCGCCGCCTACGACGACGCCCACCGCCCGGCTCCCGCCGTCAACGGGTCCAGCCGGGTCGAGGGGCGCGCCGGCATCCGGCAGCGCATCTCGGAGCTCATCTCCGACTGCGGCGACGAACTGCTCGCCGCCCAGCCCGGCCGCCGGCCGATCGAGGGCCTGCGGATGGCCTCCGTCCAGGACCTCGCGCTGCTGCGCCGCGGCGGGGCGATCCGCACGCTCTACCAGCCGGTCGCCCTGGCGGACCGCGCGGTCGCCGGGCACGCCGCGCTGATGGCCGGGTACGGCTCGCAGATCAGGGTGCTGCACGAGCCGTACCCGCGGATGCTGGTGTTCGACCGTACGGTGGCCGTCATTCCGGACGCCGCCGACGGGATCAGCGCCGTCTTCGTGCACAACCCGGCCACCGTCGCGTTCCTGGTCTCCCTCTTCGAGCGCGACTGGGCCCGCGCCTGCGCGCTCGACCGGTCGGCCGGCGCCCCGCACCCGACGGCCACCCGGATCGGCCGGCTGCTCGCCCGCGGCCTCACCCAGCGCGCGATCGCCACCCGCCTCGGCCTGAGCGAACGGTCGGTGGCCGGGCACATCGCACGGCTGAGGGAGTTGCACGACGCCGAGACGCTCTTCCAGCTCGGCTGGCGGATGCGGGGAGCCCGTGATGACTGAGCCGGAGTCAGCCGGTGGCGGCGCCGGTCGGCCAGTAGCCGGACGGGCCGACGGCGGGGGGCTGCTGACGGGGGACGGTGAACTGCTCGCCGGGGGCGGTCCAGAAGCCCTCGCGCAGGGAGAGCGCCATGCCGGCCCAGTCGAGGGCGGTCTCCACGGTGTGGTGGAGGGCCTCCTGGGACCAGGTGTCGTCGAAGACCAGCGGCAGGACGGGGGCGACCTGCTCGATGGTGGCGATCAGCGGGTTGTGGGTGATGGCCTCGTCCACGAGCAGGACGATCGGCTTGCGCAGCGCCGACGCCCAGCCCAGCTCCAGGCTGACGCCGGCGGAGAGCGGCGCGCCGACGTAGGCGAAGACCAGGTCCGCGGACTGCAGCGCGCGGAAGTCGGACGGGACCCGGGGCTCGGGGGCGCGCCCGGCGACGGTCCAGGCGTCACTGTGATGGGCGCTGTACACGGCGGCGCCACTGCGGAGGAGGGTGGTGCGCAGGGTCGTCAGCCGCGTCCGGCTGGCGAGGGTCACCACACTGTCCGCCGGCCCGGTCAACCGCATCAGCGGCGCGGCCAGGAAGACTCGTGCACGCCGGCCCTCGTGGGCCTGGCTGTCGTGGTGACGCAGGTAGGGCTCGGTCATAGTCGACTCCGGGGAATGACCGACCAGGGAGAGTCAAGTCCCGCTGGCCGGTGTGGTGTTGGTGGAGATGGTCGCACGACTGGAGCTGACGGCGGTGCGATCTGATCAGTGGCCCGGCCGTATTTCGGAAACGCTGGTGCTGCCCGGCGCGTGGTTGATGGGGTGTGCACTGATCGTCTCGGCTGAAGCGGGCGGCAGTCCACGTGTGAAGGGTGTCATCTCCGTGTCTGGCAGACAGATGACACCGTGGCCGCTCTGAGCGGGCAGGTTCACGCCAGGGTTTTCGATCGGTAGTGTCATATTTCTGCCTGGCATGAGAATGACACTCTCCGGAGTGGACAAGTGTTTGCGTGTGCGGCGGTGTGCAGGCTTTGATGTCTTCGCATCGCCCACCGCGCTCGCAATGCCACCGGACCGCGCGGGTCCACTCGCCGGCATGGTCGGTTATAGCAGATTCATGACAAGGAGTCGTCAACATGCGTCGTGCACACCGCACTTTGATCCGTGCCTTGGCGGCGATCGCGATCATCGCGGCGGTCCCGATGGTGTCGTCTCCGGTGGACTGGGGCTGGGAGAACGGTTCCACCCACGGTGCCGTCGCGACCTCCTCCACCCTGAGCAACGACTGGGGCTGGAGCGCTCCCGCGCCGAACGTGACGGCCGCGGTGGTGCCGGCCGAGTCGCGGCTGCTCGCTCAGGACTGGGGCTGGTGAGCGGGGCCGCCCCCCTCCAGCTCCTGAAGTGACACGTCGTCCGACATGTCGTCCGCCGCGATGAGGTGCGGCGGATGATGGGCCATCCGCCAGCCGAGCTGGAACAGCGTCTCGGACTCGTACTCCTCCCGGAACTCCGCGATGTGCCGCGCGAGCGTGCGCTCGCTGATTCCGAGACTTCTGGCGATGACGCGGTGTCCCACGCCCTGGATCATCATGCGGAGGATCTTGGTGCGCAGGCGTGAGATGACCTCCTGCGGGACCTCGGTGGCGCCCGGGAAGGCTATCGAGCGTATCCAGAGTCCTTCGAAGGAGTCGATCAGGTAACTGACCACGGCGGGGTCGCGGACGACGGCGGCCTTGGCGTTGTCGTCCTGTGCGGGGATCACCGCGACCTCCCGGTCGACGATGATGAGCCGTTTGAAGGGCTCCGCGAGGGTTCTGACCTCCGCGCCGTGCTCGGTGATCCGTTCGACGTACTGGCGGGTGGGGGCCGAGTAGCGGGCGCTCGGCTGGTAGATGGTCCGCCGCTGGACGCCTCTGCGCAGCAGGAGGACGTCGCGTTCGACGATCCGCTGGATGATGGCGAGCGGGCGGCTTCCGCCGGGCTGCGCGGTGAGGACCTCTTTTTCCGCGCCTTCCACCAGGGATTCGATCTGCTGGTTGATTTCCGGCACACCGAGCGCGTATTCGATGAGGCCGCCCGGCTCGGTTCTGTGGTTCATCGAGCCGTAGGCGTGCGAGAGATCCTGCAACGCCTTCGGAGCGGACGAGGACTTCATCAGCAGGCTCAGGGCCTGTTCCTGCCACTGGCCGGCCAGTCGTCCCGCTATCCGGGAGGGATCGGCGACCGTCATCGTCGACGGGTCGTCGACATCGGGAATGAGCAGACCGAGTTCGAGGAGCTCGGCGCATGGTCGGGCGACGCCGGGACCGGTCGAGGCCGTCCGGCCGCCGTTCGCCACCGCTCTGAGGTAGAGCGCCCGTGCCTCCTCGGAGAGGATGCCGGTAAACGCTCCCCCCGGCTCCGTCCCACTCGTAGCGTTCATCTGCGACCTTTCAACCGTCCCGGCCCGACGGCGACGATTCCCCGTGGCAGGGGATCGCCAGGATCCTGTGTTCGATGGCCGCAGTCGGGCGCGAGTTCACCGGGGAGCACTCTACGCATGACCCGTAGCTGTCGGCACCCCTCCGATGGTGGGGTGCCGACGGTCGGGCACGGGCGGGTCGTGGTGGTCCCAGGGGGTCAGCGCTTGGGGCGCCAGACGACGAGGGCGCTGGAGTGCGGGGTCGGCGGCTGGTAGGGGACGAGGTCGCGCCGGTAGGAGGCGTGGATGGTGGCCTCGCGCTGCTGGAGCGCGGTGGCGGCCCCCTCCAGGGAGTCGGCCAGTTCGGCGATCCGGGACTGCAGGGCGGCGACCTGGTTCTCCAGCTCGATGATCCGCTTGATGCCGGCCAGGTTGATGCCCTCGTCCTGGGAGAGCCGCTGGACCTCGCGCAGCTGCTGGATGTCGCGCGCGGAGTAGCGGCGGCCGCGCCCGGCGGTGCGGTCCGGGCAGACCAGGCCGAGCCGGTCGTACTGACGGAGGGTCTGCGGGTGCAGGCCGGAGAGCTCGGCGGCCACCGAGATCACGTAGACCGGGGTCTCCTCGGTGAGCACGTACTGGGGCTGCGGGGCGGTCCGGCGGGTGGTGCGGCGGGCGCCGCCGGGCAGGCCGTCGCCCAGGCCGGGGCCGATGGGGTCGTCGGGGGTCATCTGGTCGTCACGCTCCCTTCGCCGCTCGGAAGAGGGCGGCTCGTGGGTCGTCGGAGGCGGTCGCCTCGCGGTACTGCTCCAGAGCGGTCAGCGCGTCGCCGGTGACGTGCTGGGGAACCACGACCTCCATGGTGACCAGGAGGTCGCCACGGGTGCCGTCCTTGCGGGTGGCGCCCTTGCCGCGGGCCCGCAGGGTGAGGCCGTTGGCGCTGCCCGGGGGCAGCTTGAGCTTCACCGAGGGGCCGTTCAGGGTCGGCACCTCGATGGTGCCGCCGAGCGCGGCCTCGGGGAAGGTCACCGGGACGGTCACCGTCAGGTTGTCGGCCTTGCGCCCGAAGACCGGGTGCGGGTCGACGTGGACGGTGACGTACAGGTCGCCGGGCTGGCCGCCGCGCTCGCCCTGGGCGCCCTTGCCCTTGAGGCGGATCCGCTGGGCGTCCTGGACGCCGGCCGGGATCCGGACCTGCATGGTGCGGGCGGAGCTGGCGCGGCCGCTGCCGTGGCAGTCGGGGCACGGGTCGTCGACGATCATGCCGCGGCCGCGGCAGTCCCGGCAGGGCTCGGAGAGCGCGAAGGCGCCCTGGCCGCGGCTGACCGTGCCGGAGCCGACGCAGGTCGGACAGACCCGCGGGGTGGTGCCCGACTTGGCGCCGGTGCCGTTGCAGAGCCGGCAGGGGGCCTGACTGGTCATCCGCAGCGGGACGGTCGCGCCGTCCACGGCCTCCTCGAAGGAGAGCGTCACCTCGGTCTCGACGTCGGCGCCGCGCCGCGGCTGGGCCTGCCGGCCGCCGCGGTTGAACAGGCCGCCGAAGACGTCGCCGAGGCCGCCGCCGGCGTTGCCGCCCTGGCTGCCGCTGAACAGGTCGCCGAAGTCGAAGCTGTAGCTGCCGGTGCCGCCCGGGCCGCCGGGCCGGAAGCCGCCGTTGGCGAAGAGGCTGCGGGCCTCGTCGTACTCCTTGCGGCGCTTCTCGTCGGAGAGGACGTCGTACGCCTCGGAGATGTCCTTGAACCGCTCCTCGGCCTTGGTGTCGCCCTTGTTGGCGTCGGGGTGGAACTCGCGCGCCAGCTTGCGGTAGGTCTTCTTGATCTCCGTGGCGCTGGCGTCCTTGGGCACGCCGAGGACCTTGTAGTAGTCCTTCTCCACGTAGTCCTTGCCGCTCATGGCCGGCGCCACCTCCCGAGGTCCATCGTCACTGTGCTGTCAACGGTCCGGGCACGGCCGTCGGTGCCCGGACACGTCGACAACGCGCTGCGGAGCCGGCCGCCGTACTGGCCGGCGTACGACTCCGCAGCGCAGGGGTTGTCAGCTGTCACCGGTGGTCAGCTGTCCGAGCCACCGTCGGCCTGGTCCTTCTTCTCCCCGCCCTTGGCGGCGTCGGCGTCCGGGCCGGACGTGGTCTGGGTGCCCGGCTGGGGCTCCGCGACCGCGACCATCGCCGGGCGGATGATCCGCTCGCCGATCCGGTAGCCGGGCTGGAGGATCTGGACGCAGGTGTCCTCGGTGACCTCCGAGGAGTAGCTGTGCATCAGCGCCTCGTGCATGGTCGGGTCGAAGGGCTCGCCCTCCTTGCCGAACTGCTGCAGGCCCAGCTTGGCGACGACCGTCTCCAGCGACTCCGCGACGGACTTGAAGCCGCCCGTCACCTCGCCGTGGTCGCGGGCGCGGCCGATGTCGTCCAGCACCGGGATCAGCGACTCCAGGATGTTGGAGACGGCGATCTCGCGGACCGTCAGCCGGTCGCGCTCGACCCGCTTGCGGTAGTTCTGGTACTCGGCCTGGAGGCGCTGGAGGTCGGCGGTGCGCTCGGCGAGCTCGCGCTTGGCCGCGGCGACCCCCTCCGCGCCGGAGCCCTCGGCCCCGGCCGCGGCGGCCTCCTCGGCCGCCTTGATCACGGCCTCCTCGGCGGCGGAGTCGTCGCCGGGCTCGGCACCCTGCGGCTTCTCCGTCATGCCGCACCGCCCTTGGGCTTCTCGTCGTCCACGATCTCGGCGTCGACGACGTCGTCGTCCTTGGCACCGGCGTCGCCGGCCGCACCCGCACCGGCCGCACCGGCGGCACCGGCGGCGTCGGCGTTGGCGTACAGCGCCTGGCCGAGCTTCTGGGCGGTGGTGGAGACCTTCTCCGAGGCTTCGCGGATCTTCGCGATGTCCTCGCCCTTCAGGGCCTCCTTGAGCTCGCCGATGGCGGTCTCGACCTCGGTCTTGACGTCGGCCGGCAGCTTGTCGGCGTTGTCGGCGATGAACTTCTCGGTGGAGTAGACGAGCTGCTCGGCCTGGTTGCGGGTCTCCACGGCCTCGCGGCGCTTGTGGTCCTCCTCCGCGTACTGCTCGGCCTCGCGCATCATGCGCTCGATGTCGTCCTTCGGCAGCGCGGAGCCGCCGGTGACGGTCATCTTCTGCTCCTTGCCGGTGCCGAGGTCCTTGGCGCCGACGTGCATGATGCCGTTGGCGTCGATGTCGAAGGTGACCTCGATCTGGGGCAGGCCGCGCGGGGCCGGCGGCAGGCCGGTCAGCTCGAACATGCCGAGCTTCTTGTTGTACGCCGCGATCTCGCGCTCGCCCTGGTAGACCTGGATCTGCACGGACGGCTGGTTGTCCTCGGCCGTGGTGAAGATCTCCGAGCGCTTGGTCGGGATCGTGGTGTTGCGCTCGATCAGCTTGGTCATGATGCCGCCCTTGGTCTCGATGCCGAGGGACAGCGGGGTGACGTCGAGCAGCAGGACGTCCTTGACCTCGCCCTTGAGGACACCGGCCTGGAGCGCGGCGCCGATGGCGACGACCTCGTCCGGGTTGACGCCCTTGTTGGCGTCCTTGCCGCCGGTCAGCTCGCGGACGAGCTCGGCGACGGCCGGCATGCGGGTGGAGCCGCCGACGAGGACCACGTGGTCGATCTCGGACAGCGCGATGCCGGCGTCCTTGATCACGTTGTGGAACGGGATCTTGCAGCGCTCCAGCAGGTCCGAGGTGAGCTGCTGGAACTGGGCGCGGGTGAGCTTCTCGTCCAGGTGCAGCGGGCCCTCGGCGGAGGCCGTGATGTAGGGCAGGTTGATCGAGGTCTCGGAGGACGAGGACAGCTCGATCTTGGCCTTCTCGGCGGCCTCGCGCAGACGCTGCAGGGCCATCTTGTCCTTGGACAGGTCGACGCCGTGGCCGGCCTGGAAGACCTTGACCAGGTGGTCGACGATCTTCTGGTCCCAGTCGTCGCCGCCGAGGTGGTTGTCACCGTTGGTGGCCTTCACCTCGACGACCCCGTCGCCGATCTCCAGCAGGGAGACGTCGAAGGTGCCGCCGCCGAGGTCGAAGACCAGGATGGTCTGGTCGTCCTTGTCCAGGCCGTAGGCCAGGGCGGCCGCGGTCGGCTCGTTGACGATGCGCAGGACGTTGAGGCCCGCGATCTCACCGGCCTCCTTGGTGGCCTGGCGCTCGGAGTCGGAGAAGTACGCCGGGACGGTGATGACGGCGTCGGTGACCTGCTCGCCCAGGTAGGCCTCGGCGTCGCGCTTCAGCTTCTGCAGCACGAAGGCGCTGATCTGCTGGGGGTTGAAGTCCTTGCCGTCCAGCCCGATCTTCCAGCTGGTGCCCATGTGGCGCTTGACCGAGCGGATGGTGCGGTCGACGTTGGTGACCGCCTGGCGCTTGGCCACCTCGCCGACGAGCACCTCGCCGTTCTTCGCGAAGGCGACGACGGACGGCGTGGTCCGCGCGCCCTCGGCGTTCGTGATGACGGTGGGCTCGCCACCCTCCAGAACGCTGACGACCGAGTTCGTCGTGCCGAGGTCGATGCCGACCGCGCGTGCCATCGTAGATACCTCCAGGGAAGAGTTGAGCTTTACGGGCTCAAGGATGCATGACGATGCGGAGGGCGTCAACAGGGATGAGTCGGAGTCGCTCAACTTTGCTGAGCCGTTCTCCGGGGCGCGACGGCCGGGCCGTGCCGGACGTGCACGCGCGTGACTGCCGCCATACCTTGAGCATCTTCAGGGGAAGTGTTGGCGAACGGTAATGTCCGGGCCGTCGGCCCTGGAAGTTACCGACGAGTACAATGCCCCCGGGGACACTGAACACCCGCAACACGCAAGCCGCAGGAGACGGAGAGCCGATGCAGCTAGCAGCGATCGTCATCTCGCTGGTCACATTCGTGGTCGGCACCGCGCTCGCCGCTCGTGCGGCGCTGTACATCTACCGGGTGGTGCGGACCGGCCAGCCGGACGCCACCCGCTTCGGGCAGCCCGCGCAGCGGGTGAAGACCGTGGCCGTGGAGTTCGTCGGCCACACCCGGATGAACCGCTGGGGGATCGTCGGCATCGCCCACTGGTTCGTCGCGGTCGGCTTCTTCACCCTGGGCCTGACCCTGCTGACCGCGTTCTTCCAGCTGTTCGACGCCGAGTTCGTGCTGCCGGTGCTCGGCGGCTGGCTGCCGTACGAGCTGTTCACCGAACTGGTCGGCACCCTCACCACGCTGGGCATCGCGACGCTGATCGTGATCCGCCTGCTCAGCCTGCCCGGCCGGGCGGGCCGCAAGTCCCGCTTCGCCGGCTCGATCGCCTGGCAGGCCTTCTACGTCGAGTACACGATCCTCGGCATCGGCCTCTGCATCATGGTCCTGCGCGGCCTGGAGGGCGCGCTGGAGCACGTCGGCTCCTACGAGGCCAAGTACCTGATCTCCTACCCGCTGGTGGCGGCCTTCCGCGGGCTGTCCCACGGCACCCTGGAGAACCTGGTCTACCTCTTCGCGATGCTGAAGATCTGCATCTCCTTCGCGTGGGCGATCACCATCGGCGTCAACCCCTCGATGGGTGTCGCCTGGCACCGCTTCCTGGGCTTCTTCAACATCTACTTCAAGCGCGAGGAGGACGGCTCCACCGCGCTCGGCGAACTGCGCCCGATGACCAGCGGCGGCCGGCCGATCGACTTCGAGGACCCGGCCGACGACGCCGTCTTCGGCGTCTCCCAGGTCGAGCACTTCTCCTGGAAGGGCATCCTCGACTTCTCCACCTGCACCGAGTGCGGCCGCTGCCAGTCGCAGTGCCCGGCCTGGAACACCGGCAAGCCGCTCTCCCCGAAGCTGCTGATCATGAGCCTGCGCGAGCACGCCTTCGGCAAGGCCCCCTACCTGCTCGCCGGCGGCGGCAAGGACATGGAGGGCACCGAGCGGGCCACCGCCGAGCAGCTGAAGGACGTCCCCGCGGCCGCCCTGGCCGAGGCCGAGCGCCCGCTGATCGGTACCGCCGAGGAGAACGGCGTCATCGACCCCGACGTGCTGTGGTCCTGCACCACCTGCGGCGCCTGCGTCGAGCAGTGCCCCGTCGACATCGAGCACATCGACCACATCGTCGACATGCGCCGCTACCAGGTGATGATCGAGTCCTCGTTCCCCACCGAGGCCGGCACCATGCTCAAGAACCTGGAGAACAAGGGCAACCCCTGGGGCATGGCCACCAAGGCCCGCCTGGACTGGGTCAAGGAGCTCAAGAAGGAGACCGGCATCGAGGTGCCGGTGATCGGCGAGGACATCGACCCCGCCGAGGTCGAGTACCTGTACTGGGTGGGCTGCGCCGGTGCCCTGGAGGACCGCGCGAAGAAGACCACCAAGGCCTTCGCCGAGCTGCTGCACACCGCCGGCGTGCGGTTCGCGATCCTCGGCAAGGAGGAGTCCTGCACCGGTGACTCCGCCCGCCGCCTGGGCAACGAGTTCCTCTTCCAGATGCTCGGCGCGCAGAACGTCGAGACCCTGAACGCGGCGCTGGAGGACGCCCCGGTCAAGCGGATCGTGGCGACCTGCCCGCACTGCTTCAACACCATCGCCAACGAGTACCCGCAGCTGGGCGGCCACTTCGAGGTCATCCACCACACCCAGCTGCTGCAGCACCTCATCGACGAGGGCAAGCTCGTGCCGGTCAACCCGGTCGAGGGCCTCATCACCTACCACGACCCCTGCTACCTGGGCCGCCACAACAAGGTCTACAGCCCGCCGCGCGAGATCATGGACAAGGTCCCGGGGCTGCGCCAGCAGGAGATGCACCGCCACAAGGAGCGCGGCTTCTGCTGCGGCGCCGGCGGCGCGCGGATGTGGATGGAGGAGCGCATCGGCAAGCGGATCAACACCGAGCGCGTCGACGAGGCGCTGTCCCTCAACCCGGACATCGTCTCCACCGCCTGCCCGTTCTGCCTGGTCATGCTCTCCGACTCGGTCAACGGCAAGAAGAACGAGGGCGCGGCCAAGGAGCACCTGAAGGTCGTCGACGTCGCCCAGCTGCTGCTCGACTCGGTCAAGGCGACCCCGCCGGCCGAGGCCGAGGAGCCGCAGACCGTCGACGCCTGAGGGCCGCCCGGCGCGTCGACGGGGCCGTGAAGCGGCCCGGTTGTTCGACAGTTCTGCAACAACCGCCCGGCCCGGGCGGGACGCCACCGGCGCCCGCCCAGGAGTGAACCGAACCGAGTCGGCAGACGGTTCACTAGGAAGTCCCGGCGGCCCGGCATATGCAGG